>CAKORH010000001.1 GCA_934101235.1 uncultured Bacilli bacterium
GAATAGGAATACAATTATCATTATGATAATCATACGGTCTAAAAACCTTATGATGAAAGTTTTTACTTTCAGACTAAGTATCTCCATTTCTATAAAAAAATAGAAGGTAGCCAACAAATTAAATGTTCGAGATACTATAATATTCATATAATTTATTATTTCAAGAGTTTAGACAAAATTAGATAAAAAAAGAAATTATATAATATTATAATTCTTTATCTTTATACATAATTAAACTACTAAAACAATATATTTGTTCTTCTCCTGATATTCCAATACTAACATTAAACTTAATATCAATAATATCTTTTCCTTCTATAAAAGAGTTTATTGAATTTTCTAAATCACTTTCATGACCTTCATCAATCACTTTTACTTTCATATTATCACCAAATATATTATACAAAATACTTTTGTCAAAATTACTCGAATTTTAAATCTATTAAACTATTTAATATACTTGCAATAAATATACCACCAAAACTAGATAATTGAGGTTGTATTAAATATAAAATAAATGTTATTAATCCAACTAATATTCCATATATAATTTGTCCATTTTTAGTATAACAACTACTAACTGTATCTGTAGCAATAAAAATAAAACTAAACATAATACCATTAGTAAATAATATATTCATAATATTTCCTATATCATTTTTAAATATAGAATATATAATTGTTAAAATACTAAAAGATATAATTGAAAATAAAGATACGTTCTTCTTATAAACTTTACTACAATATAATATAATAAAACTTATAATAAGTAGTATAATATTCGTAGTAAATATACCTCCACTACCTTTACCAAATAAATAATCTATTGCATTCATATTAAAATGATTACTAACTTCATATACATTTAAAAATGAAAACTTATGAAATATATTCATAATAAAAAATATAATTAAACTAGCTAATGCAACTATATTAATTTTATTATTTTTTATAAATTTAGATATAAATAATACTAAAAAAGTTACAATACTAAATAAAAATAAATTAGTATTTATACTAGATACACTTGCTATTAAAACACCATATAACATATGAAAACTACTAAATATAATATCACTAATATTTTTATTACTCTTATTTATCTTCTCATAAATAATATTAGATAATATACCACATAATAATCCTATAATTATAAATAGTAATGGTTTTAACATACCTAATACATTAACATAACCTTTAATATATAAACTAATACCATTTTTATAAAAACCATATAATATTAAAGGGATTAAACTAATAAAATATATTAAACTTATCTTTTTTATTGAATTATCACTTTTTATCATTATACACTACTCCCTTATGTAGATTAATTTTAGAAGGACATACATAACTACATATACCACATCCAATACATTTTTCTTTATAATTTTTAGATTTTTTATCATTATTAAAATACATATATTTAGGATTTATATGAATAGGACATGCACTAATACATTCTCCACAATTAATACAATTAGATTCTTTATAAGTTACGTCATCACTAACAAATATGCTACGTACATTATGATCTATTATAAAATTATTATTTTTTAAACTTATACCATTTAATAAACCATTTATAATTATATGTTTATCTTTATCTATTTTAAAATAATTTAATATATCAACTAAATTTGTTCCAATTTTAACTCTTAATACTTTAGTATAATCTATATTATCTCCAGTTAAAGTAATAAACGTTTCACTCATAGGTCTTTTTCTTCTTAATATATTATACATATTAAGTACATCTTTTATATTTAAATACATAACATCATAATTTTTATGCTTATAATTAGTTAATTTATTAACTAATATACTTTTAATACCAATACTAAAATCATTACTAAATAATTTTAAATCTATTTTAGGATATGTACCAATATTATTAAGTATATTATTAACACACTCTATATCACTATTATTCATTGCTAAAAAACATTTTTTAATATTCATTATATCTATTAAAGCATCTATAGTATCTAATATTTCTATAGTATATTCTTTTAACAAAGTATCATAAGTAATCTCTCCCATAAATTCATCTATACCATTTATTATTAATACTTTGCTATTACTGGGAAAAGTATTCATTCCATACTCTTTAACTAAACATAAAAATTTTTCTTTAGTATAATCACTTAAATTTCTTTTTACACCCATTCTTGTCTTTAATTTATCTTTAAAATCATTTTCTATTACAATATATTTAGTATTATTAATTTTAGTTAATCCTAAAACAATACCAGATACACTACTATTAACTTTTTTATCATCACTATATAATATTAACTCATTTTTATTTATATATTCTTTATCTTTAACTAATACTTTCATGCCATCATGATATGGTAAATATATATAATCACTAGTTAAATAATCTTCTATTCTTTTTTTACTATTCATATTCTACACCTACAATAATTATAAAAAAATAATATAAAAAAAGCAATTAGTTTATAATAATCACTTATTTAATTTTTAATGGTACCATAAATTCTTCTCCATATATAAAATTAGTGCTACTCTCTATTTCTTTTATTATATTATCTAATAAACCTATTGCTTTATTAATTAATTTATTTTTTTCTTTTTCATCATAAAATGAATATTCTTCACTATTAATTATATTTTTAAAATCATTTACTATTATATCTAATCTATTTTTTAAATCACTATCTTCATTAGCATTAGATACCTTAGTAATAAAATATATTTTAGAATTAATTAAACTATTTTTATCAACATCACTTATACTTTTATTAAAATATTTTAGTATAGACATAGTAACATATAATTTGATTATTTGTCCTTTTTTTATATTTTTAATATCATTGTATTTTTTTATTACTTCAATTTCATCAAATATTTTTTTATCATCATTTATATAAATTTTAACTATATCATATAAATCATCTACATTATTAATAATAAATTAAAATTCATATTTTTGATTATTATTTACATTAATTTTTTTATATTTTAAACCAGCATTACTTTCTATAATACTATTTTTATAAATATCTCCTTTCTTTTTTTCATTCATATTAACTAAACCAACTAACTTACCACCATTATATATTTCATAATCTTTCATATTTTCACCTACTATAATTTTAAAAAAAAATATACACAAAATCAAGTGTATATTTTAATAATTTATTCACTACTTTCTAAACATTTATTTAATTTAACATAGTTTTATACATTATTAAACAATAAATAAGTAACGAAGAAAATAAAAAATAGTTATGCAATTTTAACTATTTTTATATCGTAACTACCATTTGGACTTTCAACACTAATGATATCTCCAACTTTTTTATGCATTATTGCTTTTCCTATAGGAGATTCATTAGATATTTTATTTTCAAATGGATCTGCTTCCATTGAACCAACTATTGAATATATTTCTTCTTCATCATCATCTACGTAGTTAACTGTTACAGTTGTTCCAACTTCTACTTTATCTCCTGTTGCTTTTTCTATTATTTTAGCATGTTCTAACATATATTCTAACTCTTTAATTCTTGCTTCAACTTGTCCTTGTTCATTTCTGGCAGCATCATAGTCTGAATTTTCAGATAAATCACCTTGAGCACGAGCTTCTTTTATAGCTTCTATAATTCTAGGTCTATCATTACTTTTTAAATTATTTAATTCAGTTTCTAATTCTAAAAAACCTTCACTTGTTAGTAAAAATTCTTTTTTTTGTTTCATTTAAATCACCTTTCAATCAATTAATCTAATCTCAACATAGACATAAGAATACTACAATTTATTTTAAATGTCAAATACTTTTAAACGCATCATATCATTTTTATTTAATACGAAATTTACTGGTATTTTTACTATCATTTGAGGATGTCTAGCTACTTCTATTAAGTTATCATCTACATCATAAATTTTATCAATTATATAATTAGTTGTTTCTATATTTGGACCAAAAAATTGTACTTTGGTACCAATACTAAAATTATTTCTTTGTTCTATAGTAGCAATACCATCTTTATAATCTAATACTAAACCTAAAAAATCTTGATTAGAATATTCTTCTCTACCTAAAAAATATTGTTCATTTTTACCAGGCAATTTGTCAAAAAATTGTGGAGTAGATTCTCTATTAGCACATCTATTTAATATGTTTAGACAATAAATAGTATATGCATCGGTTAAAGAATTATTTAATATTTTATCTATTAATCTTCTATATATTAATATAACTGTAGCAATATAATATATACTACGCATTCTTCCTTCTATCTTAAATGAATTAACTCCTACTTCTATCATACTCTTTATAAAAGGAACCATATTTAAATCTTTAGGTGTCATACTAAAAGGTTCATTTGTTTTTAAATTTTTATCTAATCCTAAATAATCAAACTGCCATCTACATACTTGTGCACATCCACCTCTATTAGAATCTCTATTAGTAGCATAATTAGATAAAACACATCTACCACTTATACTAGTACACATAGCTCCATGTATAAAAGCTTCTAAATCTAAATTAGTAGCACTTTTTATTCTTTTTATATCTTCCTTACTACATTCACGAGCAAGTACTAATCTTTTAGCACCTAAATCTTTATAAAATAATGCAGCTTCATAATTAGATATACTTGCTTGTGTACTAATATGTAATTCTAACTTTAAATTTAATTCTTTATGTAACTTCATAATACTAATATCACTTACTATTATTCCATCTACATTAACATTATCTAAATATAATAAATATTCTTTTAATCCATCTAATTCTTCATTATGTAAAACTATATTAACAGTAACATATACTTTCTTATTTATATTGTGAGCATATTCTACTGCACTTTTAATATCTTCATTACTAAAATTTTTAGCATTAGCACGTAAACTATAATTTACTCCACCAATATATACAGCATCTGCTCCATACATAAACGCATACTTTAACTTTTCTATATCTCCAGCAGGACTAAGTAATTCTATCATTTTTTATCACCTAACTTATATATAGTTTTCTTATTCATAAAACCATCATCACTCATATCAAAATCACCAGTATTTATATAATTAACCATATCATTAAAAGAACATCCAAAAGGATATATCAAATAATACATAATATTATTATCATTAAACTTATTCAAATACTTATATATATTAAAATAAGTATTATTAAAAAATACACTACCTAAATCATATTCTCTAACTAAAAACTCACACTTACTAATATTATCTCTAATAATAACTTCATTATCTTTTTTAATATTAAAATAATCATCAAAATTACTTAATAAATGTCTTCTAGAATACATAATATTATTTTTACCAAATACATTTAAAATAATAGGTTTATTTACATTATCTATTATTTCTTTAACTTCTTTAAATGTAAGTTCATTACTAATAACAGCACTATTAACTAATGATAACCAATTATTTATAGATAATACATTAGTAGCAAAATGATTTTGATTCCATATCAATTTTATATTACTATCTTTAAGTATATTATATATACCAATATCTTCAAATATAATACCATCAAAATTATTTAATAATGGAATAATATTTTTAAATTTATCTATATCACTAGAATTAAATATTCTATTTATTAACAAATATTTATTACAATCTAAGTCCTTTATATCATTAACATCAAAACTATTATAACCTATACTAAAATAGTTAACTGCAAAAAGAAAATTGTTTATACCAATTTTCTTATATTTATCTATATCACTTAAATTTTCTATATTAATTAATATCTTGTTTTTTTTCATTTCTTTTAAAGCTTACTGATAAGCCATCTCCTATATCATAAAATTTAGTTATATATTCTTTATTATTTTTTAAGTATTCTATATAATTTTCTATTTTATTTACTATACCTCTTACATTTTTAGATTTTACTAATTCTTTATTTTTAACTAAACCATGAAATTTTAAATTATCAGTTATAATAACTCCACCTGGATTTAAATAATTACAAAATTTATCAAAGTATTTTATATATTGTCCTTTAGCAGCATCTATAAATATTAAGTCATATTTACATCCAGATAAATTAACTTCCATAGCATCATTATATACTAACTCTATTCTTTTATCTAAACCACTCTTATTAACATTTTTAACTGCTTCTTTATATCTTTTTTCATCTCTTTCAATAGTAGTTATTTCACAAAAATTATTTGCATTAGCCATAAGTATAGCTGAATACCCTATTGCAGTACCAATTTCTAATATACTTTCAACTTTATTCATTTTTATATATTTCATTATAAATTTAATTGAATCTAATTCTATTATAGGAACATTGTTCATACTTGCATAGTGTTCCATCTCTAAAATTAATTCTTTCATAACATTCACTCCCCACTACTAATATGTATACCATTTACCTTCGCTTTTTAATTTACTAACAGTTTCGGCATGTTCACTTTCAGTTTTACTAAAATATGTATTCTTATCTTTATCAGCAACAAAGTAATAATAATCATTTTCTTCTGGTTCTATAACTGCTGCTATACTAGATAAACTAGGATTACATATTGGACCTACAGGTAATGCATTTACACAATTACCTCTAGTATTATAACCATTACAGCTATTTAAATCACTCCAAGTTAACTCACTAGAAAAATCTTTATTTACAGCATAATAAGTAGTAACATCACTACCTAATCTAATATTAGAATTTAATCTATTATAAAATACACCAGCAACTCCACGTCTATCATTACTGTTTACCCCTTCTAATTCAACAATACTTGCTAAAGTTAAATATTGATGTACACTATATTTTCCAACTTCTATTTCATCTTTATAAGTACTTAATTTACTATCTAAATTACTTAAAAATCTATCTATAATATCTTCTATAGTACTGTTTTTCTTAAATTCATATGTATCAGGATATAAATATCCCTCTAATGAAACATAAATATCAGAATTTAATATATCTTCACTTAAAAACCAATATTTATTTATTAAAGTTTCTAAATAATCTTTATCACTTATTTTATTTTTAATTTCTTCTTCACTAATATTAAATACATCAGATATTTGTTTTATATATGTACTAACTCTTTTACCTTCTATAAATGTTATAGTAATAGTTTCATTTTCTATATTATCTTGGTTAGCAATCATATTAATAATTTCATTAGTACTCATATCTTTACTTAATTTATAAGTACCAGCATATAAATCTTTATCTAACACTTTAAGAATTACTTTAGCAAAAAACTCGCTTCTTATTAAATTTTTATTTTTTAAATTCTTAACTATCTCTATTTTACTAGTACCACTATCAATAGTAAATGATATTTGTTTATCATTATGACTATCTACAGGAGAAACTTTATATAAGAATAACAACATAAAACTAACAAATATTATTACTAAAACTATTAATGAACATAAAACAATTTTCTTTATTTTTTTATCCATTAACATCTTCTCCTTTATCATTTATACTAGAAAATATTTGTTCTATTATGGTCCATTCTTCTTCAGTTTCTATAGTACCTAAATTTCCATTATCTTTACTACTATCATATGTATTAGCATAAACTTTTATATTTCCCATATCATCCTTAGTATTATCTGTGTATACTATATAACTTTTATTAGTATCTTTACTATCAAAAGTAAATAAAACATCACATTCTATTTCTTCATTATTTTCATTTTTAACAATTATTTTACCTATATCCATATCATTACCCTTTCTTACTCTTTAAAAATGTATCTAGTATAATACTAGCTGCATATGCATCTATTATTTTTTTACGTTTATATCTAGAAGTATCACTACTAAGTAATATATTTTCTGCTTCCTTAGTAGATAATCTTTCATCTACTAAATATATAGGAATACTTATTTTTTCTTCTAACAAGTTTTTAAAATTAATACTTCTTTCACTAGCAAAACCTAAACTATTATTCATATTTTTAGGTAAACCAAGTACTAATGCATCAATACCTTCTTCATTAATAATATTAATTACATCACTAACTAAAGAATTTATATCCTCATATCTCAATACTTTAAATGGACTAGCAATTATACCAAGTTTATCACTTATAGCTAATCCCAAAGTCTTAGTACCTAAATCTAATCCTAAGTATTTCATAAATTCATTCTCATATAATCCTTTAATACTATTTCTAATATTTTTTCTCTATCAATACTAGTTATTTTATTTCTAGCATCTTCAAAACTAGTTATATATCCTGGATCACCAGTAATTAAATAACCAATAATTTGACTTACAGGATTATATCCTCTACTTTCTAAACTTCTATATACTTCAATTAATGTTTTACTAACTAATGCATTTTCTATTTCACTTATTTTAAACATACTTGTTTTATCCATAATTAACACTCCTAGTCAATATAATTTTAACATTATTACGTAATAATCTCAATCTAAAAGAACAAAAGATATAAAAAAAATAAAATTATTTTATTTTGAAATTACATATTTTTTATTTTATTCATTTTATAATTATTATTTTTTATATAAAAAGAACTAATTTCAAGCTGAATTAGTTCATTATTAATGTAATATTTTATTAATATCATTTAGTAAATTTTTTAGCTTTGACTAGATCTAGGTCACTATTTTCATATGATTTTAAGTATTGCCTTAAAAAATATAATTTATCTAAATTATTTGAAAATATCATATCACAAAATTCTAATGCTTCTGATAAATATATTTCATTATAAAGATTATATTTTATATCTTGAAGTTTATTTTTTCTATAATTAATAATATCATTATCAATTTCATTATTTTTTGAAGATAATAATAATTTAACAAAAAAATTTATATTATTTTGCCATATTATAGGATTTAATGTTCCATTAGGACATCTAAATTCTATAGTATTATTTAGATTAATATTACTTGCATCATATGCATTATATAAATTTACGGCTTGGTGTCTTTCATAAGATATTCTTTTAATAATATCTCTTACCTCTATTTCTTTTTCTTCCATTAAACTTTTATAATCACACCAAAAATATTTTGATACAGGAAAAGCATATTTAAGAATACTAGGACGTGCTGTTAAATATTCTCCATAAGAAAATCTAAAAATAATATTTTCATATACTGACCATAATTTGATAAAATTTAGCCATGATTCTATGTTGTCACCTAAAACTTGTGTACCTATATGAATATGTCCTCCAGAATGTGGACCTATAATTGCATTCTTTTTAATTGCTAAACATATTTTTTTCAAATCATTCCATGAATTTGGTACATCAGTTAAAACTGGAGAATTTATTTCTCCACCATTTCTCAATGATCCATCAGCTTTTGTTATCCAATCAAATGTTTTTATATTTGATAATTCTTTTGTTATTTTTTCTTTGTTAGCATTTTCATATTCGATTTCTATACCACATGTTACAGATTTATCAAGGTTTAATGATTCTCTAAGTTCTAGATAATAAGTATCTAAATAAAATATTAAATCTTGTAATTCTTTCCCATTCATTTTCGATAAAATATCATTATTTTTAGGATTAATATAATTAAATAATTCATTATTTTTCATCATAAATTTACCTCGTTAATCTATTATAATTATCTTTCTTTATTTCTAATTTTTTTGTAATATAATCAACATCTATAGGTTTATATTGTTCATTTAAATCTGCAACACTTCTCCTATAATTAAATGAAGAAACATTTTTTCTATAATATGATGGTATAATTTCAGAAATATAAATAACTATAAAATATAGAAATAAAAGCACAAGATCATCTCCATCTTGTTTTTTATATGTAACATATTCAAATTCATCTTTATTTTTATTAAATATAATTGTTTTAAAAGATGGCTTATTTGTTAATTCATTATTTATATTATTTTTTGTTTCAGTTATAGTCGAATCTGGATTTTCTAATAATTGTTTTAAATTATCATTATCATAATCTTTTGTATTAAATAATTCTATTAACTGGTTATATGATTTATTACTCATATTATATTCTTTCACAATTCTACTATATGTACCATTATTATTTAGTTTCCATTCAGAGTAGTAATAAATTCTATTTACAGCATTTTTAAATTTTCCATATTTTTCTTCATATCTTATATTTCCATTACTATCAGTTTCAGTCATAGTATTTTTATATTTTTTAATACTTATATTATCATTCATAAATGGTAGTCCACATACTGAAAATAATTTACTTGATGCTATTGAAGCAGTTAAAATATATGGAGCTATTTGATGTATTTTTTTAACGCTTATTTTCAAATTTTTTATGATTTTATTTTTGCTGTTAACTTTTTCAGGATATTTTTTTGCGTTTTCTAAATATTTTATTTCTTTTTTTAAATTTTTTAACATCTTTTTTTGTTTAATTACTTTTAATCTATTTTGTAACATTTTAACTTTATCCCCCTTTAAGACAACATATATTATCATACTTTTTATATTTCTTCAACTTTTTCTTTTAAATTACTTAAAAAGGTATATGCAAGTTTATTTAATAATTTTTTATTAATTCATTTAATCATATAAAAATCCAAACTTTTAAGTTTGGATAATATAAAGTTCGAAAGATTCGAACTAAATTACTCATGGCAGGGGTGGAGAGAATCGAACTCCCATCAAAAGTTTTGGAGACTCCTATGCTACCATTATACCACACCCCTGTGACTACTAAATTATATCATAAGTGTAA
This sequence comes from uncultured Bacilli bacterium, assembly GCA_934101235.1. Taxonomy (GTDB): domain Bacteria; phylum Bacillota_I; class Bacilli_A; order RF39; family UBA660; genus UMGS1124. Next base: position 10,721 of record CAKORH010000001.1, read on the forward strand.
TTTTCTTTCAATAATAATTTGTTATTTTTATTCATATAGTTAATCAGGTGATATTATGTTAGTTAGTTATACAGCGAGAGAATTAGATTTAGTAGCACGATTAATGAGAGCTGAAGCCATAGGCGAAGGAAATTTAGGGATGCTGATGGTTGGTAATGTTATTGTAAATCGTGCTATAGCAACTTGTGATGTTTTTAAAAATATACGTACACTTTATGATGTTGTGTATCAAAATCCTGGAGGATTTAGTGGAGTTAATTCATCACTATTCTATTCATCAAGTACAACTTTGGAAAAAAATTTAGCAAAAAGAGTGATTACTGGAGAATACTACCATCCAGCAACACACTCTTTATGGTTCTATGCACCTGGAACTGGTAACAATTGTAAAAGTGACTTTTATGGTCAACCATTAGCAGGTAGATATAAAAATCATTGTTTTTATAAACCAGAAGAAGGTGTATGTAAAGAATTATATTAAAAATTCTTCATCTTTAAAATTTTCTGTAATTGTCTTGTAATTTTTATCGTATTCAATAAATTTTTTCTTAACAACTTCTGGATTATCAAAATCTAAACATTTATCATATAAATCTTGTAACTCTAGAAGTTCTTTTTTATTTTCAGCAATAGTATCTAACTTCTCATATTCAATATAATCATACTCTAAATACTTCTTAATAGAAGACATATCAGGAGTATATCCACTAACAAAATACTTTTTATATATACCTAACCCATAAATTTTTTCATAAGTAGTAGGATATTCTTCATAGCCATTAGATTCCATTCTTTCAATATAATACTTAGTAACTAATTTATACTCATCTAAATTAACTTCGTTATTACTTAATATTTCTTTATCAGGATATTTAATCTTAATAACTATATCATCATCTTTCTTATAATAACTTATAATTAATCTACCATTTAATTCATTAGTTCTATATAACATTTTTTTATTATGATATTCATCATCACTAACAAATACATAAAAAGCTTTGTCATCATATAACATATATAATCACTTCCCTATAATAATTTTAACATCAAAATATAAAAAAGGAAATAGATTAATTACTCCATTTCCAATTTTCTACTTCTTCTAAGTCAGTACCAAACATTTTTATATGTGCATTATGTTTAATTAACTCTTTAATACAATAATCAGTAATATCAAATTTGTTATATTTATCATCTATAAGTTTCATAACATTTAAACATATATTAAATCTATCTATTTCATTTTTTACTCTCATATCAAATGGAGTAGTTATTGCTCCTTCTTCTTTGTAACCTATCACTTTAATATTTTTATTATTTCTATCAATAACTAATTCTTTAATTAAATTAGGATATCCATGAAATACAAACAAAATAGGTTTATCTTTGGTAAATAAATAATCATACTCTATATCACTTAGACATTCACTATATTCTTTATCTAACTTTAATAAATTATTTATATTAACTACCCTAACCTTTAAATCAGGTAAATATTTCTTTAAAATTGTTTTACTTGCTAATACTTCAAGAGTTGGAGTATCACCTGCACATGCTAAAACTATGTCAGGATCTTTATCACTTGCCCAAGACCATATACTAACACCATTTTTAACATGTTTTTTAGCATCTTCCATACTTAACCATTGTGGTCTTTCATGTTTACTAGCTACTATAGCATTAACTTTACCATTTTCATTTAATAAACTATTATATGTACAAATTAATGTATTAGCATCACTTGGTAAATAAATACCAATCATATCTTTCTTTTTAGTAGCTAAATGATTTAAAAAGCCAGGTTCTTGATGAGTATAACCATTATGATCTTGTTGCCATATATGACTTGTTAATATTATATTTAATGATGAAATATTTTCTCTCCAATATATTTCATTGGAAGCTTTCATCCATTTAAGATGTTGACTTACCATTGAATCTATTATTCTAGAAAATGCTTCATAAGTATGAAATAATCCATGTCTACCAGTTAGTATATAACCTTCAAGTAATCCTTCACAGACATTTTCTGATAAAAATGAATCAATTATTCTTCCGTTTTGATTTAAATATTCATCTGTATCTATTATATTTGAATTCCACTCTCTATTAGTTATATCAAATACATAATTTAATCTATTTGATAATGCTTCATCTGGTCCAAATATTCTATAGTTATCTAAATTATTTTTAATTAAATCTCTAATATATTTACCTAACTCTTTCATATCCATAGATTTAGTATCACCATGATTAATTACTTTAACACCATAATTTGAAACATCTGGTAAATTCAAATCTTTTTTTAATAGTCCACCATTAGCATGAATATTATTACCCATTCTAAATTCAATGTCAGGTACAAATAATTTATATTTATCTCTTAATTTACCTGTTTCATCAAATAATTCATCAGGTTTATAACTCTTAAGCCAATTTTCAAGTAAATCTAAGTATTCTGGATGTTTACTATCAACTACTACTGGAACTTGATGACTTCTAAATGAATTTTCTATCATTTTTCCTTCTACTTCTTTTGGTCCAGTCCATCCCTTAGGACTTCTTAATATTATTAAAGGTAATTTATGATGGTAATCATTATTTAATGCTGCTACATGTCTTTCATTTATTTTAGCTACTGCATAATCTAAAACTTCTGCCATTCTTTGATGCATATAAGTAGTATCACTACCAGAAACAAATAGTACTTCATAACCCATTCCACTAAACATACTCTCAAGTTCATCATCACTCATACGTCCAAGTATTGTAGGATTTGCAATTTTATAACCATTTAAATGCAATATAGGTAAAACTACTCCATCTGTTAAAGGATTAATAAATTTATTTAAATGCCAACTAGTTGCAAGACTTCCAGTTTCTGCTTCACCATCTCCAACTACACATGCTGCAATTAAATCAGGATTATCCAGTATAGCACCATAAGCATGAGCTAAACTATAACCTAATTCTCCACCTTCATTTATAGAACCAGGCGTTTCAGGCGCAACATGACTTGATACGCCACCAGGAAATGAAAATCTTTTACATAATGCTTTTATTCCATTTTCATCTTCTGTTATTTCTGGATAATATTTAGAATATGTTCCTTCCAAATAATTATTGCTTATCATAGCTTGTCCACCATGTCCAGGACCAGATATATATATCATATCTAAATAAAATTTTTTTATAATTCTATTTAAATGTGCATATATAAAGTTTTGTCCAGGTGCTGTTCCCCAATGCCCTACTAATCTAGGTTTTACATCACTAATTTCTAATTTACGTTTTAGTAAAGGATTATCTAATAAATATAATTGAGCACAAGACAAATAATTACTTGCTCTAAAAAAACCATCAATACTTCCTAATTCTTCAATGCTTAATACATTGCTTATACTCTTTCTATCCATAAATATACCTCTCTATTCTAAAAATATTATAGCATTATTTAGAATAAAAAAAAAGAAAAAAATAGTATTTTAACTATATGATTTTTCTTTTTAATAATTAACTATTAGTTTTATTTTTGAAAAAAATATTCTTGACTCTTTCCATTTAAATCATATGTTGTAAATTTACCCTTTAAATATAAAGGATATGCAGCACATGCAATCATAGTAGCATTATCAGTACAATATTTTATAGGTGGAATAGATAAATCTACATTTAATTTATCACATAATTTATCTAACTCACTTCTTAAATATTTATTAGCACTAACACCACCTGCTACAATAAGTCTTTTAATTCCGGTATTTTTTATAGCCAATTCTGTTTTTCTTATTAATTCATTTATTGCAATAGTTTGAAAACTACATGCTAAATCTTCTTTTCTTATTTCATTACCTCTTTGAAATTCATTATGTACTAAATTAATAACAGCACTCTTAAGTCCACTAAAAGACATATTAAGTTCATTATTATTCATAGGTATAGGCAACTTATAAGTGTCTTGTCCTTTTAATGCATATTTTTCTACATTAGGTCCACCAGGGTATTTTAAGCCTAATACTCTAGCAACTTTATCATAACATTCTCCAATTGCATCATCTAATGTAGTGCCTAACACAGAAAATGTATAAGGATCATCCATACGTACAATTTCAGTATGTCCTCCACTAACAACTAAAGCAAGCGTAGGATATTCTATTTTTTTAACTAAATTATTAGCAAATATATGTCCCGCTATATGATGTACTTTAATTAATGGTTTATTATAAACAAAAGATAATACTTTAGCAAACTCTATACCAACAAGTAAACTACCTAATAAACCAGGAGCATAAGTTACTGCAATAGCATCAACATCCTCTATACTAATATCGCTCTTTTTAATTAAATCTTCTAATGCTAAAGTAATACCTTCAGTATGCATACGACTAGCAATTTCAGGTACTACACCCCCATATATAGCATGAGTATCCATTTGTGTTAATACAGTAGTAGCAATATCTACACATCCATTCTTAACTATAGATATACTAGTTTCATCACAACTACTTTCTATTCCTAATATATAAACATCTTTCATTTAACCATCTCCATAACATAAGCATCATTATTCAAATAATAATTCTTTCTTATATTAATAATTTTAAAATTATATTTATTATATAATTTAATAGCATATATATTATCACATCTAACTTCTAACATTATTCTTTCATAATCAAATGTATTAATCATATATTCCATTAATTTACTACCTATACTTTTATTTCTATATAATTTATCAACAACTATATATAAAAGATCAATAACTTCATAACATTTATTAATTACAATAAATCCAACTAATTTATTATCTAAATAATATCCAAATATATTATCATTACTAATTAATTCACTAATATTATTTAATTTATCAAAATCATTATTTATTAATTTACCTAATTCTATTATTCTATCTATATCTACAAGACTACATTTATTTACCATTTAATACTTCTATTCCCTTTATATATATTGGATTAACATTATGAGATAAAGTACTATCTACGTTTAATAAATATTTATAAATTTTTTCTAAATCAAATTTATTATCTAATACTAAGTATTTTTCTTTATCTTTTATATATTCATTAAATTCACTATTTTTTAAGTATATATATTCTATAACTTTATTATTTTGATCAAAGTATCCAACATATTTTCCTTTCATATCAGATATAGCTATAACTTTTTTATCATTACTATCTAAACTTACAGCATATGCTAACAAACTTGTAATAGTTTTAATAGGTATATTTAATGTATAAGCAAAAGTTTTTGCAATGGTAACTCCTATTCTAACTCCAGTAAACGAACCAGGTCCATTTACAACTATTATTTCATTTAATTTTTTTACATCTATTTTATTCTTATTTAATATACTTTCTATCATAGGCATGGTATATACACTATGATTTTGAGTAGATTCTTTTATATTTGTATCTAATACTTTACCATCTTTTAGTAATCCAATAGTAATAATTTTATCAAAAGTACTAATAAATAATGTATACATAATATCACTTCCGTTATCGTATTATATCATAAAAAAATAGCAATTACAAAACTTGCTATTTATGGTTATGTTATAAATTAATTTTCTAAAATTTTATATGGATTTGAAATAGTTTCGTCTCCAGTTGTTATTTTCACATTTGCTAAAAGTACTATTGCTGGTCTTATTCTAATACCTTCATCATTTTCATTAAACACACTATCTATAGTTAATTCTCCCTCTCTTATCTATATAAAATGCACTGTCGTTTCCAGAAAGAGAACTTGCTATTATTGATGTGCTATAATCTAATATTGTTAATGTCCAATAATATCCGTGTTATGTTGTTGATGTACTAATTAAAGTTTCAGTTGGTGCTTCATCTACTTTGTCTGTATAATATTTGTAACCTGATATAGCTGATGTAGACACTTGTTAAATCCAAATTTATTATTTCATTTCTATTTTTTCTTGATAATATTTTTCTTTTTCTAATTCTTTTAACGATTTTTTAGGTGTTGGTAATTTTTCTGGCATTGTTCCACCATTTTTAGCAATTACCTCTCTAATGTTTTTTCCAATATTATAATGTGTTTCGTTGGCATCTTTTTCACTAGATATATTATCTCTTTTTAATTTTGATTCAGTTTGAGTTATACGGAAAAGGTTGGCTGCTAATTCTTCACTTCCCATATTATCTAAAATTTCTTCACGATATCTTAAATTTTTTCTTTTAGCAATATCATTAGCAGTTTCACCATTATATAATCCTTTATATCCCGCATTATGAAATTTATCAAAATTTTTAACTCCACACTTTTTAGCGACTTGATTTAAAGAATAATTTCCTTTTTTAGTTAAACTTCTTTGATAAAATCTTTTTTCATCTTCAGTTAACATAGAATATTCTTTTTCAGTTAGTTCCTGTTTTCTAGTTTGTATTGCAAAATAAGTTTGTCCTAAAGCAACAACTTCTTTTCTAGGATCTGAATTTTGTACTATCAAATAACAAGCATATCTTGATAACTTATAATCTACAATACTTCTTGAAGTTTTAGAACCTATATCAACCATTTTACCCACTTGGGTAAAATGGTCATCAATTATAAATTTACTTTGTTCACAAGCCGTTTTTGCATTTTCTATTACATTTATAAACTTTTGCCACTTTTTATAATCTAAAGCAATTTGCAATTCTCTAGCTAACCAATACTCACTACCATATTCATCAATGTGTTTAATATCTTCAAATACTGTTTTATTATATTCTTTAATTTCGTTCATACATTACCTCCTGTTCTTTTGTGTTCATTAGTATAGAAAAAGTCCATATTTATCATTTTATATTATATTCTTATTGTTTTCTTTGAATCTAACATAGATTTTGTTAATGATAATGTTGATGTCATTGTTTTATTATTCCAATTATATAATAACATATATTTATTTTCTTTAACCCACTTAATAGCAATATTCTTATTTTTTTCTGGAATATTACCAACCAATACTTTAAAATCTATAAAGATATTGATATTTCATATAATTCAAATATCTTTCTAACAACTTCAGCTGCAATAAAGTCAATTATTAATTTGTGTCCATCTTCTCGTTTGTTTTTAAATGATCTTTTTATATTTACTGATAAATCATCTAAAAACCATTCGTTCATAAAACCATTTATTTGTCTTGATTTTTTATCAGATTCAATACTTGTATCTGCATTATCAACAATACTTATAAATCTAACTTTCCATTCAATAATTTCCATATTTCTTTAATATCTTGATTGACTTTTGCATAAAACTAAATTACTCTATTAAAATCAGGGCAATTAACTTTAGCTTTTGAAAAATCATCAGAGTATATATCTACAAAATTCCAACCAAATTGACACGCATATTTTAAACACATACTTCTTTGATTTATTATACTATCACTATTATCATTTTTATTTACCTTATCTCTATCTTCATCAGATAATCTACAATATACACCTACCTTTACTATTATAGCCATTCCTCCAATACTACAGAATGACTACAAATACATTTGATAAATACAAGTATATTATATTTCATTTTTAAGAATTATTTAACCTTAATTCTTGATTTTCTAGTTCCATAATGATATTAGTTGATTAATTTTGAAAGTGTACAATTGCAGCAAGTTTTGTAATCATTTATAATGTTAAAATTTTATTTTATACTTAATTTAGTAGAACATTCATTTATTTGAATACCTACCAGTTCTTGGTAGGACACGTACTCGTGTGCTTTTGTTATGTAATTAAATAAAACAATTAACGCATTATGTATTAGTGCCATTTAAATACACTTTTACCCTTAAAAAAGAAGAAGTATTAGTGTACTTAATATGATTAATATTAATAATCAAAGGTTTGATTACGCATACTATCACACCCCTTTACTACTTTAAATAGTTTGAGGTAAGCACTAAAAAATGAATGTTTGAGATATTATAATACTCATATATCTTATTATTACAAGAGTTTCGACAAATGTATACAAAAAAAGTGATTACTCACTTTCATTTATTGTAAAATCTTCTAAAGAATCATTTTCTTCTAATATTTTATTTACACTTTTAGTTGCTTTATTTAATTTATCTGAACACACTTTTATTAGTTTCATTGCTTTACTATATTTTTCAATACTAGTTTCTAAATCAGTATTACCACTTTCTAATTCTTTTACAATACTTTCTATTTCTAATAATAATTCGTCAAATTTTTTTTCTTCCATTATTTATTAATCCTTTCTACTATTGCATCTATATTGCCTTTATGTAATTTAATATTTATTTTATCATTTATTTTTATATCTTTAATATTTTTTATCGTTTTATTATCTTTAGTTGTTACACTATAACCTTTTTTTAATACATTTAATGGGTTTAATAAGTCTAATTTATTTAGTAATAATTCATATGTATTATTAAATGTATTTATTATTGAATCTGGGTTATTAAGAGTGTAATTATTTTTTAATATATCTAATTTTTTAGTACTTATATCTAAGTTATGTTTTGTTATATCATTTAGTTTGTTTATTAATGTATCTAATTTTTGTTCTTTTATTTCAAATGTTGCTAATGGATTTGTTAATACGTATGTTGATTTTAAAGTATTTAATCTTTCTTTTTTTGTATCTAGAATATTACTAATATCTTTATTACATCTTATATCTAATTGATTTATAAAATTTCTTACATCAGTTATGTTTGGCACTGCCATTTCTGCTGCTCCTGTCGGAGTTGGTGCTCTTAAATCTGCTACAAAATCACTTATTGTAAAGTCTATTTCATGTCCTACGGCAGAAATTATTGGAGTTTTAGCATCATATATTGCACGTGCTACTATTTCTTCATTAAAACTCCATAAGTCTTCAATGGAACCTCCACCACGACCAACAATTAAAACATCTAAGTTGAATTCATCAGCTTTTTTTATTTGTCTTACTATGTCGTTAGCAGCTAATTCACCTTGTACTAATGCTGGAAACAATATAGTATTTGTAGATGGGAATCTTCTTTTTATCGTACTTAATATATCTCTTATTGCAGCTCCTGTTGGAGCAGTTACTATTCCTATCTTAGTTGGGAATTTTGGAATCTTCTTTTTATGATCTTGATTGAATAATCCTTCTTTTGCTAATTGTTTTTTTAGTTCTTCAAATTTTAAATAAAGATTACCTACACCATCATTTATCATTTCTTCTATATAAATTTGATAACCACCTGTAGGTTCATAAATACTAACTCTTCCTACAACTAATACTTTCATACCATCTACTGGCATAAAATTAAGTTTACTAGCAGCACTAGAAAACATTACTGCATTAATTCTACTTGTTTCATCTTTTAAAGTAAAATATAAATGACCTCTTGTATGTCCTTTAAAATTAGATATTTCTCCTTTTAAACATAATTTTTGTATATGTGGATCAGTATCAAATTTATTTTTTAAATATTTATTTAATGTAGTTACTGTTATATATCTTCTTTCCATATTTCACCTATTATATTAAAAATAATATAGAAACTACTATATTATTCATTAACTATTTTATCTAAAACAGCATTAATCATCTTTCTAACGTTTTCATCACTATATTTTTTTGCTAATTCAATTGCTTCATTAATTACAACAATATTTGGAGTATCAGTATATTTTATTTCATATAAACTCATTCTTAATATAGTTGCACCTAAATTATCTAATCTATCTATTGTCCAATCAGTTAAATATTCATTTGCAATTTTATTTAACTCATCATAATTATCTAACACACCATTTACAATAGTATTAACAAATTCATTAGATATTTCTATATTTTCTTTTATTACTTTATCTAAATCATAATTATAATTGCTTTTTTTATACATATCAATTTGATATAAAATAGTCATTATTTTTTCTCTTAATTCACTTCTACTTACAGTCATTCAAATCACCTTTCGTTATTATATCACATATTATCTTTTTTTAATATATTTACAATATTCTTTTAGTTTACATTCATTGCAGTTAGGATTTTGACTTTTACATATATACCTTCCAAATAATACTAATTGATGATGTGTTCTACTCCATTTATCTTTTGGAAGTTTTTTCATTAATTTTTTTTCTACAGTATAAACACTATCATCTTTCTTTGCTAATCCTAATCTTTTTGATATTCTATCTACATGAGTATCTACTGCAATAGCTGGAATATTAAAAAGATTTGATAATACTACGTTAGTAGTTTTTCTTCCCACTCCAGGAAGACTTTCTAAATATTCTCTATCATTTGGAACAATACCATTAAAATCATTTACTAAACTTTTTGCAATATTAATTATATATACACTTTTCTTTTTATAATTTCCACAACTATAAATGATACTTTCTATATCTTTTTCTGCTGCATTACTTAAACTAAAAATATCGTATTTTTTAAATATTTCTTTAGTTACTTTATTTACTCTAGCATCAGTACATTGTGCAGATAAAACAGTTGCGATTAATAGTTCATAATCTTTATTATAATCTAATTCACATCTAGGATTAGGTATCATTTCATCTAAATGTTTAAGTAATATTTCAGTTTTCATCTAACCAATTATATTCAAAGAAGTAATTGTTTTTTTCTTCTTTATCTTTTTTCATTCTATTATTTTCTACATCACTAACTGTTTTATAACCTTTTTTTGTCCATTCATATATTATTTTATCTATATATCTTAAATTACTTACTCCATTTAATGTTGCTTCTTTTAATGCTTCTTTTATTAATTCTTCGCTCATTCCACTTTCTATCCAAGCATTAATAAATTCATATTCCATAGGTGACAAGGGTCTTGCAAATTCTTTTTCAAATGTTTCAAATATATTTTTACTACTTTTTTTAGCTACTTTTTTATTTATATCACATGCTGCTAATTTATATATACTATCTAGTGATATTTCTTCATTAACCCTATCTCCATCTTTAGTTATATTTGTACTTATTAAATTTTTACTAGTTAGTGAACTGAATGATTCTAATATTTCAGTGTTAGTTAATGAAGTTATGTTATTTATTAGATTTAAATCTAATACTGGATGTTCTTGATTAGTTAGATATATTAATAATAATGTTTCATTTATAGTTAAGTTATTTTCTTTTCTAATTTTAAATAGAAATGGTCTAATTATGTAATCTTTGTTTTTGATAATACTATAAATTACTTCATTACTCATAATTATACCTTCTTTCTAATAAATTTAACTATTTCTCTATTATTGTTTTTTATTATTCCATTAATTATATTATATTCTAATAAGGAATAAATTTCGTTAATATTATTATAACAATTATTATTTAATTTAACTAGAGTTTTAATATTAATTTTTATATCTTTTTTTGATTTTATTGGTAATTTATTAAACATCTTATTTATATCTTTAGTATTTATGCCTAATATTTCACCTGCTATTGTACATATATATAATCCGTATTTATATAAAATATTATTATCTATTTTATTTTGTTTTATTATTTCTTGTATCTTTATAATAGTATCTTTTTCTAATTTAGTAAATGGTAAATTTAAATTATTAAGTTGTGCATATATCCCCATTATATCCTTTGTATATTTTATGTTTTTAGTATTTAGATTTAAAATATCACTTATATTAAGTTCATCTAATATTTTTATTGCTTCTAATTTATTTTGATTAGAAAACATTTTATCTAATTCTTCTTTTATTTTATTATTTGATATATTTAATAATATTTTAGAATTATATTTGATAAAATCTTTTAGTTCATCATCAATTTCGAAATCGTATTTTGCTTTTAAACGTACAGCTCTTAATATTCTTAATGGATCTTCAGTTATTTTTTTATTTATATCTCCTATGCATCTTATTTTTTTGTCTTTTAAATCTTTTAATCCATTAAAATAATCTATTACATTACCATCTTTGTCCATTAAAAGAGCATTAATTGTAAAGTCTCTTCTAGATAAATCACTTTTTATATCATTAACAAATATAATACTCATTGGTTTACCTTTAGAATAATTAGATTCTTTTCTAAAAGTAGTAATATCTATATTATATTTTTTTGTTTTTACATTAACACATCCATAATTATCTTTTGTATCACTTACTAGTTTAAGTATTGATATAACGTCTTTTGGTAATGCATTTGTACATATATCAATATCATTTGTATCAATCCCTAACAAATAATCTCTTACATAGCCACCTACAATATAAGCATTATATCCATTATTTTCTAATTTTTTTATTATATTTGTAATTATTTTATCCATATTACTCCTTATAATTTATCTATTTAAATTATATCATGTATATTAGTTTTAATTAAAAAAATACTTAGTCATTTACATAAAAAAGAAAAGAGATTTACTATCTCTTAACAACTTCTTCCATTAATAAAGTAATTTAATGCACTACCTATATTTCTACCAATATTTAGTACTACATTAAATAGTCTTGCAACTGAATTTATTAATGATGCATTTATTCCACCACCATAAATTTTCATCAATTCATTATTACTCATGCATTACACGTAAGAGGTCTTAAATAGCCATCTATAATTCCTACAAATAGAGTTCCTAATGCACTTAATATTATACCAAGTCCCCATTTTTTAAAAGAGGCTCCTCCCTTTATATTAATTAGTGTTTCTTTATTTAGTACCATCTTTACTCCTTTCTTAAAGTTAATTGTTTAGGAAAAATACAACTTAAATCTTTATGACTAATATAAATAATAGTTTTATTTTTATAATATTTTAAAATACTTTTGACAATATCAATTTCCAAATTATAATCTACTTCTTTTAATACTTCATCAAGTATAACAATATTTTTTGAATGTATTAAACTTCTTGCAAGAATTATTCTATTAATTTCACCACCACTTAAACTATAATTATTAATTATATATGAATTAAGTCCAAAATTTCTATTATTTAATATTTCATTTATATGACATATAGATAATACTTTGTTTAGATATTTATCGTCTATATTTTTATCTAAGACAATATTATTAAGTATTGTATCATCAAATAACATTTCATTTTGAGATACATAACTAATAAGGTTATCGTTATTTTTATTTTTTAAATTTATATTATCTTTTAGTATTAATCCTTTATAATTATTAATTTCAGAATAGATTATTTTCATTAAAGTACTTTTTCCACTTCCTGAAGGGCCATTAATATATATTTTATCTTTATTTAATATAGTATAGTTTATATTATTTAATACTTTATTATCGTTTATTTTATAATTGATATTATTTATATTTATAATATTAAATTTTTTATTAACTATTGGAAGTTTATCTTTTTTATATGATAAAAAGTCATTATTTTTAATAATCATTGTTTTATATAATATAAGTGTTGGATATAAATTAATTATTTCACTTATTAAATTAATTAAGTAATTATATATTATAAATATGGTTATGCTATTTGTAATACTATAATCATTTAATTTAATAAGTATTAATATAATTACTAGGAACAAATTTTTTAATATCTCATTGAATAATATAATCTTTGATATATTTGTATTTAAATCTAAATTAATATTATTTTTATTGTTAATACTTTCTTTTATTTTTAAATAAATATAATTATAGCATTTTAAATGTTTTATAGTTTCTATATTTTTTATATAATTTATTATTTCATTATTATAATTTTCACTAATATTAATTTGATATCGTATTTTATAAATTATTTTTTTATAAGTTTTTATATTAATGAATGTATAAATTATTATAAAAATTATTAAGTAAGGGGTTATATTTTTATAGAGTAACGAAATTAAAAATATTATTATAATTTGAATTATATTAAAAAATATTGTTACTATGTAGTTTAAAATATTATTACTTATTTCATTAAGTTCATTAAATCTTGTAGTTATTTCTCCTAAACTTTTTAACTTTATATAATTTGAAGGAAGTTTAAAAATATGATTTATAAATTTTAATATTATATTTTTATTAAATGAATTAGATATTTTTAATATTATTATATTTTTTATAATTGTGAATATAAAATTAATTAGTATTAATAAAATAATTATTATTGCATAATTTACATTATAATCTATTATTTTATATTCTAAATTGTTTATTATTGAACAGATTAAACAAATAAAATTTAATATTAAAATTAAAATATATTTTTTATAATTAATTTTAATATTTTCTATAATAGAATTCCAAAAAAATTTATTTTTCTTATATTTAGGAATTACATTTATAGGTTCAAAATATAATACAATACCTGTAAATAATTCATAGAATAAATCAAGTGTCATTTTTTTCTTGCCTATACTTGGATCCATTAAGTAAATATATTTGTCATTTATTTTATAGGCAACTGTAAAGTGATATAGATTATTTTTTTGTTTTAAATGAACAATAATTGGTTTATTGATTTCATTTATATATGATACTTTTTTTCCATATGAATTAAAACCGTATTTTTTTGCACAATTGATAAGTTCGTATGCATTTGTTCCATTAATACTTGTATTAGTATTTATTCTTAGATTTTCAAGAGGAACAAAGCCATTATAATACTTAATAATACATTCTAATGAACAAATTCCACAGTCACTTACTTCTTCTTGCAATACTTCATAAATCTTATTCATAATTTTACTCCCTTCACTATAAATTATTATCATTTTTTTTGCATTTCCTTTTTTTTCTTGCAATTTTTTTAAAAAAAGTTAAAAAAAATTAGAACTTTATGATTTCTTGTTCTAATTCTAACTTAATATTATAATTTTTTTCTACTTTATCTTGTATAAGATTTATTAAATCTACTATATCTTTTTTTGTTGCATTATTTTTATTTATTATGAAATTAGCATGTTTGTCTGATATAAAGGCTCCTCCAATATTAAAACCTTTTAGGCCTACACCCTCTATTAATCTTCCTGCATAATCATTTTCAGGATTTTTAAATACACTACCTGCATTTGGATATTCAAGTGGTTGTGAGTTTTTTCTTTTTATTAATTTTTCTTTTATTATACTAATTAATTCTTCTTTGTTTCCATTATTTAGTTTAAATTTTGCACTAATTACTATTTTGTTTTTATCGCCTTTAAATATGCTATTTCTATATTTAAAATCACAATTTTCTTTTGAGATTTCTTTTAATTCATTATTTTCTAAATAAGTAACAGATATTAGATTATCACTAATGGTGGAACCATTACAGCCTGCATTTCCAATTATTGCTCCACCTAACGTTCCTGGAATACCATATAAATTTTCAAGTCCACATAAATTATTATTTATAGTATCTGTAATCAATTTATTAAGTGTTACACCTGCGTATGAAGTTACAATATTATTTTCTATTTCAATATTATTTATTTTATCTAGTAAAATAATTACTCCATTATAATCTTCATCAGGTAAAATTATATTACTTCCTTTACCTAATATAATATATTTAATGTTATTTTCTTTTAAATACTTTAATAATTTTTTTAAATTACTTACATCATAAGGTTTAATAACGTATTTACTATATCCACCTATTTTATAAGTATTATATTTTTTTAAACTTTCATTTTTTAATAATTCTCCATATTCATTCATAAATCCCCCTATTTAAGATATTGAAATATCTAAATTTAAATCAGTATTATTTAACTCTAAATTCATATTTATTGTCTTAATAGTATCATCTACATTAATAGTATTATCAACTATAGAATTTGTTTGAGTCCTATTAATTAAAAACTCATTTGATCCTTTAGTAGTAATTGTATCATTATTTTTATTTTTTAATCTTATTTCATATTTATTTGGGTCTATACCTACAAATTTATATGAATTATTTTTTATATTACTTGTTTTTATTTCGTTAGTTACTGTATTTACTAATTCTACATAATCATTATCACTACTACCAGTTATAGTACCTATTAAATCATATACATTAGTACTATCATATATTTGTATTTTTGTTTCTAGTTTTTTATTCATATCTATACTTTGATTAGTATCTAATATATTATCGTATGTAACAGTCAAAGTATAATTATGTCTTAAACCTGGAGCAATACTATTGGTTATAATTAGTGAATTAGTTAATGGAAAAACTTTATTATCAAAACCATTACAATCTCTTATTGTTTCATCAGTTTCATCATTTACTTCAACACAAACTAACTTCACTTTTATGTCATCTGGTCTATCAAATTCATTTATTACATTTTCTAAATATACACCATATGCATCAATTATTTCATCACCTTTATTTGTTACGGTAAATGTTTTTGAATCAATCAAATCTCCAGGAACTATTAATTTATCTGGCTTAATAGTACCATTACCATCTCCATATATTAATTTTAAGTCTGCTGTTTTAATTTTTATTGATTTATCATTGGTATTACCTTTTATTCTTGTTAGAAAATATGCATAAGTAATCCCAAGTAATGTTAATACTAGTAATATTATAGCAATTACACTTACTATTATTCTTGTTTTTCTGTCCATAGTTCCAGTCATATAATCACCTATTCTATAAAAAGTATATAGTAAAATATGCTTTTTTTCAATAAATTTTATTATATTTGTGTAAAGAAAAAATGCTTTTTATTAAGCATCTTTTTTAAATTGTGAATTGTATAAATCTGCATAAAAACCATTTAATTTCATTAATGATTTATGGGTACCTTGTTCTATAATGTTTCCTTCATTCATTACTAAAATTATATCTGCGTTTTTTATTGTAGATAATCTATGTGCAATTATAAATGAAGTTTTTCCTTCAGTTAATTTATCCATTGCTTTTTGAACTAATTCTTCAGTTCTTGTATCAACATTACTTGTTGCTTCATCAAGTATCAAGAATGGTGCATTTTCTATCATACCTCTTGCAATAGTTAAAAGTTGTTTTTGTCCACTACTTATAGAGTCATTATTACCAACACTTGCATCAATTCCATTAGGTAAAGTTTTTATAAAATGGTCTATTCCAACATATTTGCAAACATCCATAATTTCTTCATCTGTAATATTAGTTTTATTGAATTTTAAGTTTTCTTTTACTGTGCCATCAAATAACCATGTATCTTGCAAAACCATTACAAATAGATCATGAATATTTTCTCTAGTTAAATCATGGATTGATACACCATCTATTAATATATCTCCACTATTTATTTCATAAAATTTCATAAGTAAATTAACAAGTGTAGTTTTTCCAGCTCCTGTTGGACCAACTATCGCAACTTTTTCACCAGGTTTTACTTTAACACTAAAATCTTTTATTATTGTTCTACTTTCATCATAGCCAAATTTTACATTTTTAAATTCTATTGCACCTTTAACTTTAGTTTTATCTAATTTTCCTTTTAATTTACTTTCGTCTGTCATTTCATTTTCTTCTAAAAATTCAAATACTCTTTCACTTGCTGCTACAGTTGATTGTAAACTAGTCATTGCTTGTGCTATTTGTGATAATGGATTAGTGAATAATCTTACGTAAATCATGAACGCAACTATTACACCAAATGTTATATGATTATTAGATACTAAAAGTGCTCCTACTATACATACAGCTACATAACCTAAGTTACCAACAAAACTCATTATAGGTGGCATAAGTCCAGAATAAAATGAACTTTTTCTATTATACTCATATAAATTTTTATTTAATTTTCCAAAATCTTTATCTGCATCTTTTTCTCCATTATATGCTTTTACTACATTGTGCCCTTTATATATTTCTTCAATATATCCATTTAAGTTACCTAATTCTGTTTGTCTCTTTGTAAAGTATACTTGGCTCTTTTTTAATATTAGGGCCATAATTAAGAAACCTAATAAACTTGATAATATTGCAGTAATAGCCATTACCCAGTTTGTAATAAACATCATGATAATTGAACCAATAAATAGTGTTAAACTACTAACTAATGTAGCAAAACTATTATTCATATTTTGAGCAATTGTGTCTACATCATTTGTTACTCTTGATAATATATCTCCTGTCTCATGAGTATCAAAATATTTTAATGGTAATTTATTTATCTTTTTAGATATGTTTGTTCTTAATTTTTTAGCAAAATTATTTGATATATTTGTCATTAATAAAGATTCTATATAATTAAATAATGCACTTATTAAATATATTATTGTTAAAAATAATGCAATACTTTTAACTTTTGTCATATTAATAACTGGTTTTATTTTGTTGTATATTGATTTTGGTAATGAATCCATTTCTTTTAATAATTTTTTTGTATCAATATCTTTATTATCTTTTACACTTTCAATGATAGATGAAAATTGTTGTTTATCTTCTTTACTTATTGTTTCATCATTAAATATTTCCATTACTTTTTTTTCATTTATTTTTGGTGTAATACCAGCAGTTATAGTATCTGTTAAATCTGATAATTTATTAGGAGATATTAGAGCTAAGATTGCACTAGTCATTGCTAATATTAATGATATTATTAACATATATTTCCATGGATTTAAATGTTTAAGTAATTTTTTCATTGAACCAGAGAAATCTTTTGAGGTTTCTGGTACTCCTTTATTTGGTCCCATATGTCTAGGCATTATCTAACTCCTCCTTTCCTAATTGAGATAGAGCAATTTCTTTATATACTTTACATTTTTTTAGTAATTCTTTATGTGTTCCAATTCCTACGCATTTTCCTTTTTCTAAAACTACTATTTTATCTGCATTAATAATTGTTCCTATTCTTTGCGCTACTATCATGTTTGTTGCGTCACTTGTATATTTTTTTAATTCTTGTCTTAATAAGAAGTCTGTCTTATAATCAAGTGCTGAAAATGAATCATCAAATATATATATTTCTGGCTTTCTTGCTATTGCTCTTGCTATTGCTAATCTTTGTTTTTGTCCACCTGAAATATTTGTTCCACCTGATGCAATATGAGAATCATATTTTTTATCCATTTTTTCAACAAAATCAGTTCCTTGAGCAACATTAATAGATTTTTTTATTTCTTCTAATGAAGGCGTTTTTTTACCATTGTTTCCGTATGTTACATTTGATTTTACTGTACCTGTAAACATTACAGCTTTTTGAGGTATATAACCTATTTTATTATGTAATGTTTCTAATTTATAATCTTTAACATTTACTCCATCAACTAATATTTCACCTTCTGTTGCATCATAGAATCTAGGTACTAAATTTATTAAAGTACTTTTACCACTTCCTGTAGAACCTATAAATGCTATAGTTTCGCCTTTGTTAACTTTAAATGATATATTTTCTAGTAAGTATTCATCAGCATCAGGATATTTAAATGATACATTTTTAAATTCGACAGTACCAACTAAATCATTATTAACTTTTTCTAAGTTTCCATCTTTAATTGAGATGTCACTTTCTAAAACTTCGTTTATTCTTTTTGCTGACACACTTGCTCTAGGCCATATCATAAATATCATTGCAAGCATTAAGAATGATGCAATAACTTGCATTCCGTAACTAGAAAATACTACCATATTACTAAATAAATTTATTTTATCTAACATACCAGATTTATTTATTAATATTGCTCCAATAAAATATATACCTAATGTTAGAAAATGCATTACTAAATTCATAATTGGATTAAGTATTGCAAAGCATCTTTGATTAAATAATTGATTTTTTGTTAAATCATTATTAACTTTATCAAATCTATTTTCTTCAAATTTTTCTGCATTAAATGCACGTACAACTCTTATACCACTTAAATTTTCTTCGGTTACTCCATTAACTTTATCTATTAATTTTTGTACAATTTCAAACCTTGGAAATACAATTACTAAAAGTATTCCTATAGTAATTAATAAAATTAATACACATACACCAGTTAAAATACTCCATTCAAGAGATTTATTAACTATTTTAGTAATAGCCCATACTGCCATTATTGGTGCTTTAATTAACATTTGTAATCCTACCGCAATTAACATTTCCAATTGAGTAATATCATTCGTTGTTCTAGTAATTAAACTACTAACTTTAAATTTTTTTATTTCTGCAGTACTTAAGTTTAATACTTTTTTAAATACTTTTTCTCTTAAATTATAAGAGAAATTTGCAGATAATAAACTTGCCAAATAACCTACTACTACGGCAGATAATAAACTACCAAATGCACATAATAGCATATATCCACCTTTACTTAATATTTCTAATATTTTAGTATCTTCACTTTGTATAAGAGCAGTAATAGAACTCATATAATCTGGTAATTTTAAATCTAGGTATACTTGTAATGTAATCATTAAAATACTAATTAATATTAACATTAAGTCTTTTTTTGTGAAATTTTTAAATATTTTTATCATAATCTTTTCCTTTCAATTCAATTATATTATCTTTTACTTTATAAAAAACATTAATAAGAGTATCAATACTTTCTTTACTTATATTTTTTCTTAATGTGTTTAAGTAACTAGTTTCTACTTTATTAAGTTCTTTAACTATATCTTTAGCACTATCATTAACTATAACTTTTTGTTTTCTTTTATCATTTTCATCTACACATACAGTAATTAATTTTTTATCTACTAATTGGTTTATAGCTTTAGATACATAGGCTTTAGATACATTTGAAAGACAAACAACATCTTTTGCGTTAATCACGTTTGGATTATTAGAAAATATTAATAACATATCAGCTTCTCTAAATGATAAATTATATTTTTTACTCACACTTAATATTTTCATATTATGTTCTTCTATAATAAGTCTAGATATTTTTAATACTTCTAAAATATTATCATTCATATTATGCCTCCTAATAGTTCACACGTGAACTAATGTTGTAAACATAATTATACGCATCTAATTTTTAATTGTCAATGATATTTTTGTATAAATAAAAATATATTACATAAAATATTTTGAAAGGACTTTTTATGAAAGAAAAGATAATTAATTTTATATATATTTTTTTACCATTAATATTGGGAAGTGTTATTGGATTATTAATACATGATTATAGTTACTATGATACTTTAAGTAAGCCTATACTTGCACCAAGCAAAATAGTATTCCCTATTGTATGGTCTATTATTTATATTTTAATGGGATTATCATATTATTTATATAGAAAAAAAGAAAGTAATATTAATATACTTTACTATTTTCAATTAGTAGTTAATTTATTATGGACTATAATATTTTTCTTATTAAAATCAAATATTTTGGCATTATTATGGATTATATTACTAGATGTATTAATTATATTAAACATTATAAATTATTATAAATATAATAAAATATCTGCCTATTTATTTATTCCATATCTTTTATGGAGTTTGTTTGCTTCATATTTAACTATAAGTATATATATTTTAAATTAAAATTCACTAATATATGTGAACATTATAGAACACTATTAGTGAATTTTTTTATTTTTAAAATTATAAATATTTAAAGATGCAATAATCATTATTGGAACTAAAGTAGGTATAAAATATCTTGGAGATACTTCTACTAATAAATGAGATAATATTAGCCCTATTTCTAATATCATTATGAATAATATATCATCTATATTCTTATCTTTTCTTAAAATAATACAAATATTTGATAATATTAGAATAAACCAGAAAATATATAATATAATTCTAATTATTTTTTTAGTTGTATATGTACCAATTGTATTTTCATAAGTATAATACGATAAATTAGATGTTAGTGTTGAATATTTTTTAGCATATAATTTTGTTATATTTAAAATATTATAACTTTTATAGTTTTCTATTGCTTTATCTTTAAAATAATTATGTATATCTGGTGGATTAAAATTATCGCTAGCCATTAATACATTATATTCATCTGATGGAAACCATGCACCGTTACTTTCTAAGTTTGAACCAAGATATAAAGTCCAACCACTACTACCACCTATATTATATTTTGTTTTGTTACTTACTAATTTTGTATATGAATTATTAATACCTATAAAACATAATAGTATTAAAATAAAACTAATTAATTTATTTTTGTAATTAGATTTAAGAAAAATAATTAAATAGAAATAGTATAAGAATACTGCTATTACAAATATAATAAATATTGGTCTAAATGAATTACTTATACCTAAATTTATTCCTAATAATAAACTTAGTAAAATAGTATTTATAGTTTTATCTTGTTTTATTAAACATGCAAATATATATAATGAAATAATAAAACATAAGTTGACTACAATAACCGGCAATGCTTTCATACAC
>CAKORH010000002.1 GCA_934101235.1 uncultured Bacilli bacterium
TAATAAATATGCTTTAAAACCAACAAATTTTTTTAAAATAGTATAATCTACATTATCTCCACTAGAGATCGTATTCATATTATTATGTAATTTCCACAAATTATTTACAAAAAATATACATAATAAGGTTAATATTAAGTTTATAATTCTAAAATACTTAATAAAAAACGCATATGGCTTTTTAAAAATCATTTTATCACCTATTTTCTATTAAGAGTATACCAAAAAAAAAGATATATTTCTATAATCTTTTATATGCAAATAATTGCCCTTCTTCTAATAATATTCTATTATTTGTTTTATTAAACTGTTCATAATTAATATTAAATAACGATAATACATCATTTAAGTTATCTCCTTCTTTAGTTAGATAATAGCTATAACCACTTTTAGGAATTAAAATTTCTTGATTTTCATAAATATAATCATTCATATTTAAACCGTTTATTAAAGATAATAAATCTGGATTTACATTATATAATCTACTAATACTATATAAAGTATCTCCCTTTTTTATAATATATTTATCATATAAATCATTGTTCATTAATATCACCTATTATAATATATTATAAAAAAAAGAAAAAGTTTCTATTTTATATATTTTTCCACTTTTTCTTTATTTGGATATAATTTTTTAGCTTCCATCATATACATTGAAATAACTGTTTCAATTTCAGGTAAAGCCTTTTTCATAAAGTTTGAAAAAGTTATTACTTCTTTTACAGTATCAATAGTAATTTTACCCCAGAATATACCAGAAAATACTTGTAAATCATTATACATTTCTGGAGTAATTGAATTTAAAGTATAACCATATAATATTTGATCTTGTCCAATTAATATTCTATCACTTGTAACACAAAGTACTGCAGTATCAAAAATATTATATGCAACATCATTACATTGAGCAGCAAAAGCATAAATTACCCTTTCTCCTGGATTTAAATGTTTTTGAACTACTTCACAATGTTTTTTTACTCTCCACATTACCGTATTTGGATATCTTTTTCTAAATTCTAATACGCATTGTAATACTGTTTTTTCCATAACATCACTCACTTATCATTGAAACTGATTTTAATGTTTCTATTAAAGAAGCACGATTTACTTCTCCACCAATACAATCAACTACTTTACCTTTTTTAGTAAATATTGTTAATGGTGTACCACTAAATTCATTTAAAGCAAAATCTTTTCCTGTAGAACCACATTTAGCAGGAACTGTCAAATCCATATTTATTATCTTACTATATTCTTTCATATCATAAGAATCAGAATCAAAATAATAAATATCTAAGTTATATTTGTTAGCCAAAGCATTATAAACAACTTTGAAATTTTGACAATGAACACAAGTTTCTCTACCAAATACTGACATAACTACTTTATCAGATTTAACTATTTTTTTATAACTTGCAAAATCTTTTGCAACTTTATAAGATTTATTATCATTATCTATATCACCAACTAAATACGCTTTAACATCTTCAGAAATAATACTATCATCAAATTTAGTGTATTTCTTTTGTTCATCACCATCAATATACATAACTGTATTTGTTTTATCACCAAATAGTTCATTAGTTTCATCAGATGATTTAATAGTATAAACATTATAAGTGTAAGAATGGTCATTAGTAGTCATATCTCTCATTTTTCTAAGACTTTTTGTTGTTTCCTTATCAGGTTCTCCTACATATACCAATAATGATTCACTTGAAGCAATCTTAGTATTAAATGTTTCTAAACTAATTTCTTCTATCTTTTGCTTACTAATATAATCTTTTATTATAGGTACAAATAATAAAACTAAAACAGCTACAATAATCACTAAAATATTAATTTTCTTTTCTTTCATCCATATCCCTCCTATAAAACATTTTAACAAATAAATTAAATAAAGTAAATTATTCCAAGAAAAAAAGTATATATTTAAATAAGTTTTTATACAAAATAAAAAAGCTCAATTATAATTTATTATAAAAACAAATTATTAATTAAGTTATTAACATTTTTGGTGGAGCCGGTGAGAATTGAACTCACGTCCAAAATACTTCCTAATATAATATCTACAAGTTTAGTTAGAACTTAGTATTCATTAATAAAAAAGAGTCTAACAATCCTATTTATCAATATAGTTTATAAAAATTCAATAATTACTCTAAACAAAATAATTATTATATCTTATATAATATGAACTCTAATTATTCCTATAAGAAAAAACAATTAAAGTGCTTTATTGCCAAATTAGGCAAATGCTAAAGCGTTTGTATTATAAGTTTTGTCAGTTAATTTAAACTGTGCCATTTAGGTATAGCAACCACTTGCAACTATATTGGTCCTATTCTGTCGAAACCATTACGACCCCATGAAAATAATATAGCACACTTACTCATTTTCATCAATTATTTTAATAACTAACTCTCCATCTTTAGTATACAAATATTTTTCTCTAGCATACTTTGCTACATAATCTGGATCTTGTAATTTTACAACATCAGTTTCTAAAACTTCTTTTTCACTCAATAATTTATTATATTTTTTTTCTAATTCTTTCTTTTCTTTTTTATTATTATATATTTGTTTCCAATATGAAATAGTATTATAAGTAACATAAGAAACTAATAATACAAAAACTAAAAATAATAAAGTTAATCTACGTTTAGCACCTTTATTTACTTTCTTCTTCATATCATCCACCATAATAATAATACCACAAAATATAAAATATGATTTAATCTTTATATAAAAAAATGTAAATAAATGTAAATATTATTATTAAATAATTATAAAAATTAAAACACCCTTGAAAAAGAAAATAATAAATAATGGTATAAATAACAAATAATAAAACCAACATCAAAGAAGAAAATAAAACATTTAATTTTATTTTTTTTATAAGACTTAAAAATAACCCCCAATAAAATATTGTTATTATAATATTAATAAATATTTTCATTTAAACAATTTACTAAAGAATCCATTTTCTTTTTCTCCATCTACACCTTCTAAATAGGTTACACTATTTATTTTACCTTTAATACATATATTACCATCATTAGTATCCAATTTTATCAATTCCAAATTACTACCCTTAATATTAATATTCCCCATTACACTACTTATTAAAAATTCATTTTCATTAAAATTATGAACTTTTTTTGTACCACTAATAAATATATTATTTCTTTCTAAGATTTTAACACTATGACTAATTACATTACTATCAAAATTATTTTCCATTTTATCACCTATTTAAATATATTAAATAGCAGTAATTTTAATAACAAAAAAAACCACTAAATAGTGGTTATAATATATTATTCAGCTTTATTATATGCATCAATTATAGCATCTTCAAACATTTTTCTTGCATCAGAATTAATTGGATGCGCAATATCTTTATATTCACCAGTTGCAGTTTTTCTGCTTGGCATTGCTATAAATAAGCCATTATCTCCTTCTATAATTCTAATATCATGAACAGCAAATGAATCATCTAATAAAATAGATGCTTTACCTTTCATTCTAGAGCCTTCTTTTTCAACTTTTTTTACATTAACAGATGTTATTTTCATACTAACATGCACTCCTTTCAAGTTATATCTAACTCTAAATACATTTTATAATATATCTAAAATAAATGCAAGTATTATCTAGGATAACCAACATACATCATGCCATTTGATTTAAGTCCACCTATACCATCTTTACCATATTTTGTTTTTTTTAAAAGTTCTATTAAATCAATTTCTTTATTTTTTTCTGTCATCGCTAAATTTATAGCAATAATTGCCGGATCCAAAGCATGTATATTAATTCTTTTAGGGCTTGACGCAAAATTTGCTCCAGCCTTGATTAAAGCCTCATAATTACTTTGACAAGCACCCGCAATAATAACTAATTTATCATGACTTTTTTCATAATTTCTTGCTTGAAAAACTGCTTTAATAAAATTTTTTGAATTCTTATAATTATTTATATCATTTATATCTGTATTTTTACTTATTGAATCATGCCCAGTTATTACAAGAATATCAGGATTATACTTCTTTAATAATTTAGAAACAGCATTCGGTAAATCTTTTTCATTTACATATTCACCCTGTGCAAATACATTTACTTTATTATAAAATTGTAAACACCTATTTAAATAATCTTTATCTCCATCAATATGTAATATCTTACCTGGTAAATAAAAATATTCACTTCTATCCATATTATCTCTAATAATTAAATTATCTGTAAACTCTTCATCATTTTCGTTATATTCACATTTTACTAAATCATCTTTATAAGCATCAGCAAATAATCTTATATCAACACCCTTTAAAATATAAATATCCTCTTTGATATCCATAATTTTAAATATAGTATCATTATTATAACTGTTTCTACTTACATAATCACCAATTTCAAACATTATATCACCAATAAATTATATAAAAAAAAAGACATTTTATTATAAAATATTTGCAATTTCTACAAATATTTCATAACTAATGTCCTCTGCTCTATTTTGTAAATTCATTCCATATTTATTTAAAATAATTTCAATATTAACTAAATCATAATTCTTTAAATTATTACGCAAATTTTTTCTCTTATGTTTAAATGCAGCATATACAATTTTTAAAAATGTGTCATAATTTTTTAAATCTAATATCTTATCTTTCTTTGATAATTCAATTATTGCACTATCAACATTAGGTACTGGATAAAAATTATTTCTTTCAACTAAAAATTTATAATCTATATCAAAAAAATAATTTAAAATTACAGTTATAGCACCATATTCACTAGAATGAGGTTTAGAAGATAATCTCAAAGCGACTTCATTTTGTACCATTAAAATCATACATTTTGGTATAAAATTTTCATCTATAAATTTAGTTATTATTGGTGTAGTAATATAATAAGGTATATTTGCTATAAAATACAATTTATCACTATTTTTAAAATAATCACATAGTTTAATTTCTAAAAAATCTGTATAAATAACATTCAATTTTTTATTATCAATTTTATCTAAAAACTTTTTTAAACTTTCATCTATTTCAAAACAAGTAACAGGAACATTTTTAGTTAACAATTTTTTTGTTAAAGCACCAGCACCTGGTCCAACTTCAACTATTTCTTCATCACTCTTAACATTAACTAATTTTAAAATAGAATTCAATATTTCATCATTGTTAAGAAAATTTTGACCGTATTTTTTTTTAAAATTATGTTTTTCCATGTTAACCTCCTTTAAAAAAATCAAGATTTTATCTTGACCATCCAAATCTAAGTACATCATAACTTATATATTTTTTACCAATACTATAAGCATCTCCAACTTGATTAACTAATAAATCTAAATTAGTTCCTGCAACTCCTCTATCTAATACAATAGCAGTTATTTTTTCATCGTTCAATGTATAACTTACTATAGAACCGCAAGCCAAACTCGGAGAAGAAGCAACAATTCTTACATTACCATATTGATTATCATTATAATTAGTAGTACCATCTAATACATTTTGACCAGTACATCCTAAAGTCCCACCACATAAAGGACAATCAGCAACATAACCAGTAATATACCCAACATATGTATCTAAAGGATAATACAAATCTTTCATACGTATCTCTTCAATTTTTATTGCCATTGCAGTTAAATCTAATGTTTTATTAGAATTATCATTAAAAACAGTTCCATTATCCTTCTCTATATTAATTTTCGTAAGACTAAAAAAGGCTATTACTATAATTACTACTTGAAATATCTTAAAAATACGTTTCAATAATACCACCTTCAATGTACATATAATATATCACGATAAAAACTAGATGTCAAAAATATCTTTAACATTATTATTACTAATTTTTACCAATTCATTATAAGAAATATTTAATTCATCACTTACAAATTTAACAACATCTTTAACATAATATGGATAATTTTTTTTGCCTCTATTAGGTTCTGGAGTTAAGTATGGACTATCAGTTTCAAAAACTAAATTATTTACTCCAATTTCACGAATAACATCTATGAGTTTACAATTTTTGAAAGTTATAACACCATTTATACCAAGTTTATATCCCATTTTAATGTATTCGTTAGCTGTTTCTACACTGCCATTAAAACAATGTATCACACCTCTAACGTTATATTTTTTTAATATACTTATCATATCACCTGTTGACTCTCTAGAATGTATAATAACAGGATAATCATATTTTTGAGCTAAACTCAACTGATTTTCTAATAATTTAATTTGTTCATTTTTATTATATTTATTATGAAAATAATCTAAACCTATCTCTCCAATTGCAACTAATTTTTTATTTTCTAAATTGCTCAAAAATAACTTTACAAAATTATCAAAACTATCTCCTATTTCATCTGGATGTATTCCAATAGCACAAAATATATTATCATAATTTTTAGATAACTCCAAAACTTCTAACGAAGTATTAAAATCACACCCGTTATTAATAATTTTATCTATACCATTTTTTTTCATTTCAAATAAAATATTATCTATATCATCATAATATTCTTTATAAATATGACAATGAGTATCTACTAACATATATATCACCAAAAAAATTATACAATAAAAAAAGATTTATTACCATTTAAGTTAACAAATCTATTACTGTATTCTTTATATTATTCACATCATCTACATTTATTAAATCTTTACAAATACAAACTAAATATCCCAATAAAGTACTATCATAAATCAATGATTTAACAACAATATTATAATTATCATCTTTTAATAAAATATTATTATTTTTATTTTCCTTAGATAAATTAACATAATCTAATATTAAACGTTCTCCTACCACAGATAATAAAGAATTAGAAACAATAACTTTATTATTTTCAACTATTAATATATCAAATGGATAACATTTACAAATATTTAACAAATTATTTAATTTATCTACATATTGTCTTAAACCAACACACTTTTTTATTACAATATTATCTCCATCGATATATAAATCTAATTCTTCAAAATTTCCAATTTTTAACGTTTTTCTTAACTGTTTAGGAATAACAATTCTACCAAGTTCATCTATTCTTTTTTTAAAAGTATTATTCAAGTATATCACCAATATTATTATAAATAATTAATCACTTTTTATACAAGTTTTAACCAATAATAACAAATCTAATAAATCCTTTACATATTCATTCTTTTTATTCAAAATATTTAATTCTATTATTATTTTTTTATTATGATATTTCAATCTAAATTTTGGATTTATACTATATATTTGTAAAAATAATTTTTCTCCGTCAATTTTATTTGAAATTTCTTCAGGTAATTCTAATTCTACATTATTAGAAATATATCTAATAGTGTTAATTTTTAAACTATCAGCAACATTTTGAAACCATTCTTCATACATATAATTTATAATATCAGAATTTAATTTACCAAATCTATCTTCTAATTCAAATTTAATTTTATCAAAACTTTCTTTAGAGTTTATTTCATTTATTAATTTATGTATCTCTATTCTAATTGCTTCATCATCTACATAATCTAAAGATATTGAGGTATTTACATTTAATAAACTATTTACATTAGTATTATTATCAACGTTTTCTATACCCTTAATTTTATTTATTTCATCCTGTACCATATCCATATACAAATCTATACCTATTGCACTTATAAAACCAGACTGTGAACTGCCTAATAATTCACCAGCACCTCTTATAGATAAGTCTCTCATTGCAATTTTATAACCACTACCTAATTCAGTAAAATCTTTAATTGTTTTCAATCTTTTAATAGCAATATCATTTAACATTTTATCTTTCTCATACATCATATATGCATAAGCAATTCTATCACTTCTTCCAACTCTACCACGTATTTGATATAACTGACTTAGACCAAATCTATCAGCATTTTTGATAATTAAAGTATTAACATTAGGAATATCTATACCTGTTTCAATAATTGTTGTACAAATGAGTACATTAAATTTTCCATCAACAAAATCATTTACAACACTATCAAGTTTATCCTTATCCATTCTTCCATGAGCCATACATATTTTTGCATCTGGAACTAAAGTAGAAACCTTCTGATATTCATTAAGTAATCCTTCTATATTATTTAATAACAAATATACTTGACCATCTCTTGACAATTCTTTATAAATAGCTTCTTTTAGTAAATAATCATTTTCTTCTACTACATAAGTTTGAACAGGAAATCTATTTATAGGTGGAGTATCTATTATTGACATATCCTTTACTCCACTCATTGCCATTTTTAAAGTTCTAGGTATAGGAGTTGCTGACAATGTCAAAACATTTACATTATTTTTTAATTGCTTAATTTTTTCTTTTTGACTAACTCCAAATCGTTGTTCCTCATCAATAATCAATAATCCTAAATTTTTAAATTTAATTTGTTCATTTAATATTTTATGTGTTCCTATAACAATATCTATAATTCCTCTATCTACGCCATCAATTATACGCTTAAATTCTTTTTGCGAAGTGAATCTATTTAATATCTCAATATTCACAGGAAAATGCCTAAATCTTTTTTTAGCATTTTCATATTGTTGCTTACTTAATATAGTAGTAGGACAAAGATAAGCAACTTGTCTATTATTCATTACAGTCCTAAACATTGCTCTCATTGCAACTTCAGTTTTACCAAAACCAACATCACCACATAATAATCTATCCATTGGTTTTGTACTAGATAAATCATTTAAAATATCATTAATAGATTTCAATTGATCTTTTGTTTCTTCATATTCAAAATCACTATTAAATAATTCTTCTTCTGGTGTAGAAACATATTTTTCACCAACAGCAAGTTCTCTTTCAGCGTATAATTTTATTAATTCATCAGATATATCATGAATTTTATTTCTTGCCTTATTTTTTGCCTTAATCCAATTATTACTATTTAAACCATTTAATTTAGGATTAACAGTATCATTATCGCCATACTTATAAATTGTTTCTATTTTTTGAGCAGGTATATAAACCTTATCATTCCCATCATATTTAAGTAACAAATAATCTTTTTTTATACCATTATTTTCTAAAGTAACTAAACCCTGATACTGACCAATGCCATGTACAACATGAACTACATAATCACCTTTTTTTAAATCTTCAAATCCTTTAATTCTTCTACCAATATTATAATGATTTATAAAAACTGATTTTTTCTTAACATTTTCAATATCATATTCAGAAATAACAATATATTTATCAAAAATAAAACCTGATTCTATATTTCTCTTAATAATATTTACTCTATCTTTCATTATATTACTAAAAGAAATATCATTACCAAAAAGAGAAATAATCTTATTTATTAATACTTCATTTTCCAACATAAAAACTATATAATAATCATTTATCATTTTCTTTACATAACTATACAAATTATCGAAATTATTATTAAAATTTAATATATCTTTAGATTGATATTTAATAATATTATTGTCAACTGGAACGTCTTCAATTGTATTAATATATATATTATTTAATGATTTAATTTTATCTAAACTATTAAAAAAACAAATTTCACTATCAAATGCATCTTTATTACTAAGAAAAGAATTATAACAATTTAATATTATATTAAAGTCTAGAAAAAATACTAGTACATCATCTAATATAACGATAATATTATCTTTTTCATTACTACCATTATCAGTAAAACTATATAAATCAAAGCAATCAATATTAGTATTAGATATTTGACTTTCAACATCAAATTTTCTAATAGATTCAATACTATCACCGAAAAACTCTATTCTAATTGCTTCATCACTTTGAATAGGATATATATCAATTATAAAATTTCTAATAGCATATTCACCTGTATTAGTAACTAAATTTGTTTTAATATAAGAATTATTTTCTAAAAAAGAAACAATATCTTTTCTATTGGTTCCATAATCAATATGGATATGTTCTATCTTTTTATCAATATTTTTTAAATATCCAGACAAGTTAGTTACAACAATATTTCTTTTATTATTATTAACTTTATTTAAAGTATCAATTCTAACTACACGAAGATCAGGACTGGTACTAATAGCAAGGACAGTTGCAAATTCATCCATCGGAAAAAGATATACATTATTATTTAATTTCTGTATACCTTTATAAATCATATTAGCATCATATAATGAATCAGTTACAACCAATACATTTTTATTCGTAGTTTCAAAATAATTAATTATATATTCATTTATTAATGCAGAATTCAAACCAGTTATAGTTAAATTATTTTTATATTCAAATATTTCATTAAACATATAAATCACTTTCTATTATATATATTCATAACATAATTAATATCATTACTTAAAAAATCATTTATTGCACTATTAATCTTATCAAAATCTAATTTTTCTATATCTTTTTTACTAAATTTACTCAAAACAAAATCAATAGTATCTTTTTTATACTCATTATTTATACCAATTTTAAGTCTTGAAAATTCTTGACTACCTAAACAATTTATAATAGATTTTATACCATTATGACCACCACTACTACTATTAAATTTAAATTTTATCATTCCAACATCCAAATCTAAATCATCTTGTATTATTAAAATATCTTTCAAAGATATTTTATAAAAATTAACAAATTCAAAAACTGACAAACCAGAATTGTTCATATACGTTTGTGGTTTTAAAAATATAACTTTTTCATTATTAATATTTTTTTCATAATACAAACCATTAAATTTTGATTTATAATCGACTTTTCCTAAATAATTATCTAAAACCATAAATCCAATATTATGACGAGTATTATCATATTTTTTTTCAGGATTTCCTAAACCAACAATTAATTTCATTTTTCCTCCAAATAATCTTCAACAAATAAAGGTTTTAAAACTTTTAAATCATCTTTACATAAATATTTTGCTTCAATTAATATAAAACATGAATCACAATCCTTATTATTGTAAACAAATTGTAATCTTCTTAATCCAAAATTATACTTTTTTAATATTGAAAAAAGCTCAATTAGTCTATCACACCTATGAACCAAATACAAGCTTCCACTATGATTAATTAATTTTGATGAAATATTTATAATATCTTCTAAATTAATTTTTACTTCATGTCTAGCAATAGTTAAAACATCATTTTTATTAAGAATACTACTTTCATGCACTTTAAAATATGGCGGATTACAAGTAATAATATCAAATTTAAAATCAAATTTATCCAAAATATTTTTTGCATCTTCATTAATTAATTTAATATTTTTAATTTTATTATACTTAACACTTTTTACACCTAATTCATAAATATTTTTCTGAAGTTCTACTCCATAAATATTTTTATCAGTTTTAATAGACAAAACTAATGGAATAGGAGCATTACCAGTACACAAATCTAAAATATTTTTTGTTTTTAAATTTATATTTACAAATTCTGCAAGTAATACAGAATCAATGGAATATTTAAAATAATTTTCATTTTGAAATATCTTTAAATTATAATTTAATAAATCATTTAACATTATTATCAACTTCTTTTATTATTCCATTACAATCAACTGTGATTTTATTTCTTAAAATATCTACTTTCAATACTTTACAATCTTGATCGTCTATTTTAATAACTTCATTAATTTTAGGATATTTCTTTTTACATTCTTTATATGTTTCGTTTTCATAAGATAAACAACATAATAATCTACCACAACATCCATTAATTTTGGAAGGATTTAAAGATAAATTTTGATTCTTAGCCATATTTATTGAAATACCATCCATATTACTTTTAAATCTTTTACAACACAATACCATACCACAAGGTCCGATACCACCTATTTCTTTCGCCTTATCTCTAACTCCAACTTGATGTAATTCAATATGAGTTTTATATTTTGCTGCTAAATACTTAACTAATTCTCTAAAATCTACTCTTTCATCTGCTAAAAAATTTACAATTAACTGACTCCTATCAAAAGTATAACTAGCATCAATTATATTCATTATAATATTATCTTCAATAACTTTTCTTTTTAAATCAGATAATACAATATCAGCATCTTTTAAATTTTTAAGGTAAGTATTATAATCTTTTTTATTTGCTTTTTTTATAACATTTTTTAAATTTTGTATTTTTTTAATTTTATCATTACTTATAGATTCATGTTCAATTATACCAAATTGTATACCTTTTTCAGTTTCAACTAAAACATAATCTTTATGTTTTAATTCTATTTCACTATTAAAGTAATATAATTTACCATCATTTTTAAATTTAACAGAAACAACATTCATATTATTCATCACTACTTTCTAAAAATAAAGTATCCATTACATAATCAACATTAACATTGCTATTTAACATACTTATAACATTATTTAGTTTTTTTATTAATAAAATATTCTTCTCATTAACATCATTATAACACTTTAACAAATAACTATTAAAAATATTTATTAATTCATTTCTATCATATTTTTCAAGTACTTTTTTTGCTCTAAATAAACTGACATATTTATTATCATCAAACAATTTATCCAAAATTGTAGTATCATCATCACAAGCAAATGAAGAATCATAAAATGTATTTACTATTTGACATCTACTCTTTATTGTAGGTAAAACAGCATCCAGATTAGTTGTAACAAAAAATGCAATAACACTTTCAGCTGGTTCTTCTAAAAATTTTAAAATTATATTAGCAGAAGAAGAATTTAATTTATGAGCTTCTTCAATTAAATAAATTCTATATTTGTTAATATATGTGGTATTTTGAAAAAAAACTTTTAATGATTCAATCTCTTCTTTCAAAATATTCTTTTTTTCACTTTTTTTTACAACATAATAATCACTTTCTATCAAATTAAGATTATTAACATTAAATATTTTTTTAACTAAATTTTCTAAATCATTAGTACACGATAAAAAATCATTAGTATAAAATATATACGAATGAGAATTTTTTTTGCACTCAAATTCATTTAAAATACCATTAAAAACATCATTATCAAACAAATATTACCACCTACTTAAAAATAATAACATTATTATACCTGGAAAACCAAAAAAATACGATATAAATAAACTAAAAATATTTATAGGAACATTATAACCAATTTTAGAAAGAAATATATTCATTGTAAATAAATATATCAAAGAAACAAAGAATTTTTTTAAAAATTTCATATTATCACCTATAAAATAATATGCTTCAAATCATCTAAATATCTTTTCTATCCTGCAATGCTCTATCTAAAGTTATAGAATCTAAATAATCTATTTCTACCCCCATAGGTATACCATAAGAAAGTCTAGTAATTTTAACATTATATTTTTCTAATATCTTTTTTAAATATAAAGTTGTTGCCTCACCTTCAATCGAAGGTTTTAAAGCAATTATAACTTCAATATCGCCTTTCAATTTAGAAATACGATCCATTAAGGAAGCAATATTTAATTCGTCTGGTGTGATTCCATCAATTGGAGA
The DNA here is from genome assembly GCA_934101235.1 of uncultured Bacilli bacterium. GTDB lineage: Bacteria > Bacillota_I > Bacilli_A > RF39 > UBA660 > UMGS1124. The sequence continues at coordinate 13,499 of CAKORH010000002.1, forward strand.
TATAACACCATTAAGTACATGATACTTTCCATCATAATTGCCAGATTTTTCAAACATAAAAACACTTTTATAATCTTCTACTACACAAATAAGATTATCATTTCTTACATTAGATGAACAAATATTACAAATATCTTTATCAGTTATATGACCGCATATTTTGCAATAAGTAATATTATCTTTTAATTCTTTAATACTTTTTGCAAAGTTAACGACATCTTCTTTAGTCATATCTAAAACAGACATCGATAATCTTTCAGCCGTTTTTTCTCCTATGCCATTAAATTTTTTAAAATATTCAATAGTCTTTGATAAAATATCAGGATACATTAAAATAAACCACCTAAAGAACCGTACATACCCATTTTTTTCTCAACTTCTTTATCAATTTTTGAATATGCATCTTCTATGGCTATCTTAATCATATCTTCCAAACATTCTAAATCTTCTTCGTCCATTGTTGTCTTATTTTTTATCTTAATTTGTTTTATTTTTTTGCTTCCAAATAATGTAGCTTCAACCCATTCACTTTCTCCAACAAAAATCATTGAATTGATTTCCTCTTGTTTTTTTTGTAAATCTTTTTGCATCTTTTGTGCTTGTTGCATAATATTATTAATATTCATATCCATTCTCCTATCTAATTAATTTACTTCTAATATATCAGTTCCAAATAAACTTTCAGCTAATTCAACAGTCTCATTTTTTTCATCTGACATATATTTTACATCATTTTCATCAATATAATTATATACTTTATCTTTATTTCTTATAAATTCTTGTCTTATAGCATCCCATTCATCTAATGAAATAGCGATAAATTTATATACTGAATTATTCTTATCATTATAATATTTTTCTATATTATTTACATTCTCATTGAATATAATAGCATCACTTGTATCTTTAAAAGAAAAAATAACATTTTTTGATGAAACCACTTCTATTGTAGCATTTTCTATAAAACCTAACAATTTAAAATTGTTTTCTATAGACAATTTATCTTTAAATTCTTGAAAAGTAAGTAAAAATTTTTGTTTTAAGTCTTTAGAAGCTTTATAAAAACTATTGTTAACTCTTATTTTTTTAATTTCATCATTAATAATGACACTACTACTATTATGTTCCTCTAATATTTTTTCATCATTCACTTTATTTACATTTTTTTCATCAATTTTATTATTAACCTCAATATCAGAACCATCTTCATCAATATTATTTTTATTAATATCATTATTTTTTACACTTTTTTGTAAAGTTTCAGTATGGGAAATATTAACATCATTATTTCCCGGGAAATAATTTATAGATAATAATTCAACTTTAATTAATGTAAATGGATTTACAATAGAATTAAAATTTTGAACGATATCATTAAGTTTAAAAATTAAATTTCTAATATTTAACAGATATTCTCTAGATTTATATTGATTATCAATAATTATATTCAATAAATATTCTACAAATTCATTTATGAAATTTAATGGAGTTATACCACAATTAGAAATTTCATTTATTTGTTCGTTTATTGCGTTATAATCATTATTTTCTATTGATGTCAATAAATTGCCTAATACGTTTTTATTTATAAACCCAAAACTTTTCTCGACTATATTACTAGTAATTTTAGAAGACAATTTTGATGTTTTATCTAAATAGCTAAGCGCATCTCTCAAACAACCATTTGACATATTAACAATTTCTTCTAAAGCATCATTATCTATTTCAATATGTTCTAATTGACATATTTTATGTAAATGCTGTTTCATTACCTCAAAAGAAATTTTTGTAAAGTCAAATCTCTGACACCTTGACATAACAGTGTCAGGTATTTTATTAATTTCAGTTGTAGCGAGTATAAATATTACATGACTAGGAGGTTCTTCCAAAGTTTTTAAAAAAGCATTCCAAGCACTATTTGATAACATATGAACTTCATCTATTATATATACTTTATACTTAGAACTATAAGGAGCGACCTTTACACTGTCACGTAAATTACGTATTTCTTCTACGCCATTATTACTAGCAGCATCTATTTCAATAATATCCGCTGACTCATTGTAAGTTTTACACATATCACATTCATCACAAGAAATACCATTTTCATTATGTAAACAATTTAACGTTTTAGCAAATATTTTTGCTGTACTTGTTTTTCCTGTTCCTCTTGGGCCCGTAAATATGTAAGCGTGAGCAATTTTATTGGCTTTTATAGAGTTAATTAAAACATCTTTTATATTTTCTTGTCCAACTAATTCTGTAAAGTTTTTAGGACGATATTTTCTATAAAATACTTTATAATCCACAATTAAAACCTCCTATAAAAATTATAACATAAATACAACTATTTATTGCGTATTTTATTGAAAAAACTATTAAAAAGTATTTTATAACTCACACCCATTTCATCAAACATTTGTTCGTATTTAGTTTTAGAGTATTTATTATTTATAGAACCTTTTTCAATTAAATAATATACATTGTCAATTCTTGCTTCACTTATAATCATTTTGCACATATCACAAGGTTCTAAAGTTACATATAAGGTACATTCATTTAAATTCCAATTTTTTAACTTTTTTGATGCTTTATTTATACATATAATTTCAGCATGCAATAAAGGATTGTTTTTAATATTTTTTTTATTATAAGCTTTAGCGATTATCCTATTTTTATACACAATAAGTGCACTAACCGGTACCTCATTCTTATTATAAGCTTTTTTTGCTAATTTAAATAAAATTTCATTGTATTTTTCTATATTCATATTTTTCTCCATAAAAAAATGTGCACATTAATATTATTTAATATGGCTGCTACGTTCCCGTCCTGACCAGTTTATAAAAATATCAATTGCACGATATAATAATAACATTAATATTTAATGATTTCAAGTTTTCCACAATGTTTCACGTGAAACATTGTATTTTTTTACACATTTAATTATAAAACATAAATAATTTAATATATTATATCTACAAGAAATTATAAATATTAAAATATGAGTTGTTTTGTAACATATAATATAAAATAAATAATATTAACAACTTAATTAAAAATTAATTATATACAATTTAATAAATAATTATCCACATTATTTTTAATGTTTCACGTGAAACATTAAAAAAGAGAAAAAAATTTCTCTTTTTTAATTGGTTATTCATTATTTTCTGAATTATCAATAGTTTCTTCTTCTAAATCTTCCTCATTTTCTTTATCAATTAAACTAATTGTGGAAACAGTTTGATTATTTTTTAAATTAATTAACTTAATACCTTGAGTAACACGTCCTAATTGACTAATTTGTTCCAAAGGTAACCTGATAATCATACCAGAATCTGTAATAATCATAACATCTTGATCGTCTAATACTATTTTAAATGTAGCAATAGAACCATTTTTTTCAGTAATATTTAAAGCTTTTACACCTTTACTTCCACGTTTTGTTGTTCTATACTCACTAACAAGAGTTTTTTTACCATAACCTTTTTTAGTAACTAATAAAATATTATCATCTAAAGTAACTACTTCAATACCTACTGCCTCATTATCTTCGCCTAAATTAATGCCTCTTACTCCTGATGCAGTACGTCCCATAACACGTATTTCAGCTTCATTAAATAAAACCATTCTACCTAAAGATGATCCCATCATTATATAATTATCTCCAGAAGATTTCTTAACACCTATTAACTCATCATTATTTCTTAAAGAAATACAAATTTTACCACTATTACGTATATTTTCAAATTCAGATATTAAAGTTTTCTTTACAAAACCTTTTCTAGTTCCAAATACTAAATATTTGTTAATTTCATCTTCCTTTGACATTTTTATTAATGAACTGATTTTTTCATCCTTTTCAATTTGTAATAAATTAATAATAGGTAATCCTTTTGCATGTCTACTATATTCAGGTATTTCATAACCTTTCAATCTATATACTTTACCCTTATTTGTAAAGAATAATAAATAATCATGTGTTGATAAGTTTATCATATGTTCAACAAAATCTTCTTCATTAGTTGACATTCCCTTTACACCTACACCACCTCTATGTTGTGATTTATAAGAATTAGCGGACAAACGTTTGATATATCCTTTATTTGTTAAAGTAATTATTATATTTTCTTCTGGAATTAAAGACTCATCTTCAATATAATCAATAGCTGTCATATCTATTGACGTACGTCTATCATCTGCAAATTTATTTTTAATTTCAGTAAGTTCTTTTTTAATTATATCCAAAACTTTTTGTTCACTGGCTAATATTGACTTTAATTCATCAATTAGTTTCAATAAATTAGCCAATTCCTCTTCAATCTTAGAACGTTCTAAGCCAGTTAAACGACGTAATTTCAATTCTAATATACTATCTGCTTGAATTTGAGTAAATCCAAATCTTTTCATTAATGATTCTCTAGCAACTTGATCTGTTTGTGCATTCTTTATTATTTTAATAACTTCATCAATGTTATCTAAAGCAATTTTATAACCATTTAAAATATGTACTCTATTTTCACTCTTATTTAAATCAAATTTAGTACGTCTTATTATAACTTCTTTTTGATGATCTATATACTTAGAAATAATTGATTTTAATCCAAGTGTTTTAGGAGTTAATCCATCTAACATTAAGAATATAATTCCATAATTTGTTTGAAATTGCGTATGTTTATATAAATTATTTAAAACAACTTGAGCATTAGCATCTTTCTTTAAAGTAATAGTAATCTTTACGCCTTCTTTTAAATCTGTATGATAATCAGAAATACCATCTATTACCTTATTATGTACTAATTCAGCAACTTTATTTTTTAATTCCATAGTATTTACACCATATGGAACTTCTGTAATTATAATACAAGTATGACCTTTAACTTCTTCTATAGTTGCTCTACTTCTTATTGTTATGCTTCCTCTACCAGTCTCATAAGCTTGTTTTATACCAGAATTTCCTAAAATTATACCACCAGTAGGAAAATCAGGACCTTTAATATAATTCATTAAACCTAAAGTATCAATTTCTGGATTATCTATATATGCTATGCAACCATCAATAACTTCACCTAAATTATGTGGAGGAATATTAGTAGCCATACCAACAGCAATACCCATTGTTCCATTTACTAAAATATTAGGATATCTACTAGGCAATACTTTAGGTTCTTTTTGTGTTTCATCAAAGTTAGGATCAAAGTCTACTGTATCTTTATTAATATCTCTTAATAATTCCAATGATAATTTTGATAACCTAGATTCTGTATAACGCATTGCTGCTGCTCCATCACCTTCGATATTACCAAAATTTCCATGTCCATCAACTAATAAATAACGTTGATTAAAATCTTGTGCCATTCTTACCATCGCTTCATATATTGAAGAATCTCCATGTGGATGATAATGTCCCATAACATAACCAACAGTTGTAGCAGACTTTCTATGAGGTTTATCAGGTGTATAACCAGATTCATACATAGACCAAAGTATTCTTCTATGAACAGGTTTTAAGCCATCCCTTAAATCTGGTAAAGCTCGACTTGCTATAACACTCATTGAATATTCAAGAAAAGAAGTTTCTATTTCGTTTACTATGTTATTTTCAGCCAATCTATCTCTTTCATGAAAATATCCACTAAAATTAGGTTTTACTTCTATTTCAGGTATAGAATCTTCTTTTTGTTCATCTTTAACATCTTCATTTTCAGAAACAATATTTTCTAAATCTTTTTCTTCATTCATAAATAAACCTCCTAAATATCTAGATTTTGTACATAACCAGCATTTTCTTCAATAAATTTTCTTCTTGGTTCAACTTCATCACCCATAAGTTTAGCAAAAACTTGATCTGCTGCCATACAATCATCGACTGTTATCTTTCTTAAAGTTCTCTTTTCAATATCCATTGTTGTTTCATTTAATTCATCAGCGTCCATTTCTCCTAAACCTTTCATACGAGCAATTTCAGCTCTAGCACGAACATTTTCAGGTAATGTTGCTAAATACTTTTCTTTCTCTTCTTCATTTAATACATATTTACGTGTTTTTCCATGCATTATTCTAAATAATGGAGGCTGAGCGGCATATACATGTCCAGCTTGTACAATTGGCTTAAAAAACCTATAAAATAACGTTAAAAGTAATACTCTAATATGTGATCCGTCAACATCTGCATCTGTCATTATAATTATTTTATTATATCTTAATTTTGATAAATCAAATTCTTGACCTATTCCAGTTCCAAAAGCAGTAATAATAGTTCTAATTTCTTCATTTCCTAAAGCTCTATCTAATCTGGTCTTTTCAACATTTAAAATTTTTCCACGTAAAGGTAATATAGCCTGTGTCATAGAATCTCTACCCTTTTTAGCAGAACCACCGGCACTATCTCCTTCGACTATAAATATTTCAGATACTTTTGCATCTTTACTTTTACAATCAGATAATTTTCCAAAAAAATTACTATTTACTGCTAAATCACTTTTTCTTGTTATTTCTCTAGCTTTTTTAGCTGCATTACGAGCTCTACTAGCCAACATAGCTTTCTCAATAATAATTTTAGCTTCTTCTGGATTTTCCATTAAAAATCTTTCAAATCCTTTAGAAAATACACTATCAGCTAATTTTCTTACTTCAGAATTCCCCAATCTACCTTTTGTTTGACCTTCAAATTGAGGATTTGGATGTTTACAAGAAACAATCATAGTTAAACCTTCTTTAACATCTTCTCCTGTTAAAGAATCATCTTTTTCTTTTAACATATTAGTTTTACGTGCATAACTATTAATAATTCTAGTTAAAGCTCTTCTAACACCTTCTTCATGAGTACCACCATCATGGGTATTTATATTGTTAACAAATGAATAAATATTATCATTATAGCCAGAATTATATTGTAAAGCTACTTCAAACATAATACCGTCTTCTTCACCTTCTAAGTGGATAATATCATTATGTATAGGAGTTTTATTTTGATTTAAAAATCTTACATATTCGCTAATACCACCCTCATAAAGAAATGTATCACCAGTAGTATCTTCTTCATCTCTATCATCCCTTAAAGTTAATCTTAAACCCTTATTTAGAAATGCTAATTCTCTAACCCTAACTTTTAATGTCTCATAATCATATATTTCAGTATCAAAAATATCTGCATCAGGCTTAAAAGTAACAGTTGTTCCAGTTCTATTAATATCACAGTCACTTATTATGGTTAATGGCATAACTGTCTTTCCACCATTAGCAAATTTTGCTTCATGTACTTTACCATCTTTATACACTCTAACAGTTACCCAACTTGATAATGCATTAACTACACTAGCACCTACACCATGTAAACCACCGGATACTTTATATCCGCCACCACCAAATTTTCCACCTGCATGTAAAACAGTATAAACAGTTTCAACAGTAGAAATACCAGTTTTTTTATGAATACCAACAGGTATACCTCTACCATCATCTTTTACAGTAATAGAATTATCTTTATTAATTACTATTTCAATATTTTTACAAAAACCAGCCAAAGCCTCATCAATGGAATTATCAACAATTTCCCATACTAAATGATGTAAACCCTTAACATCAGTAGTACCAATATACATACCAGGTCTTTTTCTTACTGCTTCTAATCCCTCTAAAACTTGAATATCGCTATCACTATATTCATTCATACAATTCCTCCTTTATCGTGCAATCTTTAATTGTAAAAATTTTACTTTGTCTTAAATAACTCTTTCTAATTTTTTTCAAATCTGTAGTAGTTATAAAAGTTTGAATTTCTTTATTAATAAACTTAAGAATTTTTTCTATTTTCTTAATATCTAACTCACTGAATAAATCATCTAAAATCAATATTGGATATTCACCAGTCATATTTTTAAATATTTCTAACTCAGCTAATTTAAAAGCAATAATAGAATTTTTTTGCTGCCCTTCACTTGCAAAATATTTTATTTCTTGATCATTAATATTAAATATAAAATCATCTCTATGAATACCAAATTGTGTAGATCCTAAATTAATATCTCTATTTATACTATTTTTATACACTTCTAAAATTTCTTCTACACTTTTATCAGAATAATCATTCTTATATTTTATATTTAAACCTTCTATTCCACCTAAAGAAATATAAATATCACTTAAAATAGTATTAATATCATTCACAAATTTATTTCTTAATTTTACTATTTCAATACCATAACTAACTAATTGTTCATCAATAATAGATAAATAATCATAATTAATATTATTATTGTATATAGATTTAATATAAGAATTTCTTTGTTTTAATATCTTATTATAATAATTTAAATTTTTAATATAAGAATTATTAAGTTCAGATATTTCTAAGTTTATTAATTTTCTTCTAGTATTAGGAGTATCTTTTATTAATTTTAAATCATTCAAACTAAATAAAATAACATTAATATTTGAAATATAATCACTAAATTTATTAATTTTTGTATTATTTATTTTTGCTACTTTTATATTATCTTGATAAATAATCTTATAATTATTTATTGTAGAAGATTTAACTTCACCTTCTACTTTAAAATATTCTTCACTTTCTTTTAATAAAATATTGTCATCATTGCATCTAAACGATTTGGTTAAGGCTAAAACAAATATTGCTTCAACAATATTTGTTTTACCTTCTCCATTATTTCCTATAATAATATTTTTTTTATTAGAAAAGTTTAATTCTAAATTAGCAAAATTTCTAAAATTAATCAGTTTCAAAGATGTAATTTCCATTTAAAACCCTCTTTTTTAAAAAATAATAAATAAATAGGTATTTACATACTCCTATACCTATTTACATTATATCATAAAATAATTGGTTTTAAAACGAATTTTAACATTTATTTAGCTTTTCTTTTATTAATTATTGATTCTAATCTATGTGATTTTAAAATTTGATTATTTAATACACAATAAGATATATCAAATTCCATTTTTTCATGATTATCAAATATAACAATACAAGTATTTTTTTCAAAATCATAATAATATGAATCAATATTATTTAATGAAATCCAACAACAATTTTTTAATCTTGGACTACTAGTTGGAAAAAATATTATATTACCGTCTTCATTAATTATTATTGGTGCTTTATAACTAATTCCAGTTAAATTTGTTGTACCTTTTTGTCTACCAACAAAAGAACTGCCATAATATTTACAACTCTCATCCATAATTTTATTTGGACTTTGATTAATTACCATATTTCCAGATTTTGAATATACTTTAGATTTTTTTTCTCCTATAGGTATAATAGCTAAAGTATCTTTAGAAATTTCATAATCTTTCATTAACCTTCACCTCCTGATGAAACTCTTATAACACTTATTATTTAAAAAAAATGTTGAAAATTGTAAGATTATCCACAAAAAAAGAACTTTTTGAGTTCTAATATGTTTTTATTGGTAAAATTAGTTGTATTAAACTTTCATCATTTACAGATTTTAAAATTATTGGAGATGAATCATTATTTAATAATATTAATAACTCCTCATCAGTAAATGTTTTTAATGCATCAAGCATATATTTTGAACTAAATGATATAGCAATATCTTTATCTGTATTTTTATCGATACCAATTCTATCTTCAACTTTACCAATTTCAGAAGCAAAACTAGATACATTTAATTCATTATTATTAGTTTCCATTCTAACAATATTCTTATCTTTACTTTGAGTTAATAATGCTGCTCTATCGATACTTGAATAATAGTTATCTAAATTTGCTTTTATAATAATTTCAAAATCTTTAGGTATTAAATTAGAAGTATTAGGGTAATTACCATTCAATAAGCTAGATTGAAATATGATATTCTTATATTTAAACAATATTTTATTAGAGAATATATGTAATTCAACATTTTCTTCATCAGTAATTATCTTATCAAATTCATTAATATTTTTTCCAGGTATAACAATGTTAATAACTTCTGGGTATTCCACATCTAATTTTATAGTCTTTTTAGCTAAACGATATGAATCTGTGGCAACAACTTCCATTATATTTTTATTTATAGATATATTTAAACCAGTTAATAAAGGTCTAGATTCTTGTAAAGATGCTGCAAAAATTGTTTGTTTTATCATATCTTTTACGATTCCACCATTCATTATAATTGGATTCTTAGAATCTTCTAAAATAATTGGTGGATAATCTTCAGTATTTAAACAATTTAAATTATATTGACTACTATCAGTATAAATTCTAATCTTTAAACCATCTATTACTTCTATATTTATTTCATCACTTGGTAACTTTCTAATAATATCAATAATATATTTACTTTGTATAATTATAGTTCCTACTTCATCAATTGATATAATATCTTCTTTAGGTATAAAACTTTTAATAGTTAAATCACTATCACTAGCAACTAAATTTAAACCATCATTACTCAACTCAAACTTAATACCATTTAGTATAGGAATTATATTTTTGGGAGAAATGGCTCTTACAACATTTACTAAACTTTCTAATAATATATTTTTATTAATTGTTAATTTCATTATATATTCCTTCTTTCTATTTATTAACTTATTATTATTATATATGTTCAAATTGTTAATAAGTATATTTTATTAAGATATGTCCTAAAAAACTAATGTTAATAATTACAAACTTATACACAATTATGAAATCTTTTCCTTTATTTCAGATATTTGATTTTTTAATTCTTCATCATTTTTTATATCTTTACTAACTTTCTCTATAGCATGCAATACGGTAGAATGATCACGATTTCCAAACTCTAAACCAATACGTGTTGTTGTTTCTTCAGTCGTCATCCTACATATATATATAGCTATTTGTCTAGCATTATTAATATTAGCAGTTCTTTTCTTACTCTTTAAATTTTCTACTGTTATATTAAAGTAATCAGCAACTGCTTTTTGAATTTTTACAATATTATTTGTTGAATATACTGATTTACTTAAATAATCTCTCAATGCTTCAGTAGCAAACTCTAAATTAATTTCAGTGGGACTATACATTGCTGCATAAGCATAAAGCCTTGTAATTGCACCTTCTAAATGTCTAACATCACTTTCACAATTATTAGCAATGTATTCTATAACTTCATTTTTTACAAGTTTAGCAACTTCATGTCCAGACATTTTATCTTTCAAAATTTTACATCTTAAATCAAAATCTGGTGGAAATATATTAGCTGTTAAACCCCATCTAAACCTAGTTCTTAATCTATCTTCTAATAGTTTTAAATCATCTGGAGATCTATCAGAACTAATAATAATTTGCTTATTTGAATCATACAAAGTATTAAATGTATGAAAAAATTCTTGTTGAGTTTTTTCAGCACCGCCTAAAAATTGAATATCATCAATAATTAAAACATCTATATTTCTATATTTTTCTTTAAAATGATCTATAACATCATAATTATCTGTATCTTTCTTATTAATACCTATAAAATCAGATATAAATTTGTCACTTGTAACATATAAAACATTTTTATCAGAGTTTTCAACAATATAATTACCAATCGCATGCATCAAATGAGTTTTTCCTAAACCACTTTTACCATGTATAAAAAGTGGATTATAAACTTTACCAGGTTGTTCTGCAACAGCAACTGCAGCAGTTTGTGCAAATCTATTACTATCCCCTATTACATAATTATCAAAAGTATATTTAGGATTTAAGTTAGATTGAAAATTTTTCTTTTTTATATCCTCTTTTTCTAAAGAAATTATATTAGTTTTATCATTTAATTCGTCTTCAATAACAAAATTAATATTATAATTTTTATTAGTTAACTGAAATATTATATTATCAATAAGTTCATAGTATGTTTTACTTAAAAAATCCTTATGGAAACTCATTGGTACTTCAATAAATACTTCATCATTAGTAATTTTAGCAAGTTTAGTATCTTTAAACCAAGTATCATATGAAACACTTGATAGCTTAGATTTTATAATATTCAAAAAATCATCCCAAGAAAAATTATCCATAAAACCACCCCGCTCTCAAGAATATCTTTCATAACTAAGAATATTTTAAACCACTTTTGTTTAAAAATAAAGTACGAATTTAAAAAATTTGAAAAATTAACATTATATCCACATAATTATCAACATAAAAAGTTAGATAAAATCTAATAAAAATATACTTATCAACAATTTCCACAATTTAGTTTCCACATCAATTTTTTTTATTAACATTTCAACGTGGAAAAATAAAAATAAAAAAAATAAAAAAATTAATTGACTTAATATAAAAAATATAATACAATAAAAAGGCTTAAAAGAGGTGGAGGTGCAATTATGAAGAGAACTTATCAACCAAATAATCGTAAAAAAAGTAAAAAACATGGATTTTTTGCACGTAAAGAAACGAATATTTTAAAATCAAGAAGAAAAAAGGGACGTAAAGTTTTATGTAAGTAAACCACAATTTTGTGGTTTTTTATCTATAGGAGAATATTATGAAGAAAAAAGATATGATTAAATCAAAACAAGAATTTTCAACATTAATTAAAACTTCAAAATTTATAAAAACAAATGATTATGTTATATATTATAAGGAAAATAATCTTAATAAAAAAAGATTTGGTATAGCAATAAGTAATAAAATTGGGAAAGCACATATTAGAAATAAATTAAAAAGACAAACAAGGGAAATTATTGATCAGTTAAATTATTTATTTAAAAATAATCAAGATTATATTATAATGATAAGGAAGGGTTGTTTGGAATCAACTTTTCAAAATAAATTAGAAAAATTGGAAAAAAAATTAAAGGAGAATATATGAAGAGAAAAAAAAGTACTAAAATAATAATTTTATTATTGTTATTCTTATCTTTAACAACAGGATGCACAAAATATTTAAGTGACGATAATAAAAAAAGAATTACGAATGAAAAAACAGGTCAAAGCCTTACATCAAATATATTATGTCAACCAGAAGAAAAAGAACTTTTAGAAATATATAGTAAATATTCTAAAAATATGGAAGTAAAATTAAAAGACTTACCAAAATGTAGTGAAATGAAAATATATAACAAAAAAACTTATAACGGATTATGGGTACAAATATTTGTAATGCCAATCGCTTGGCTAATAATAAAATTAGGATTATTAGTAAAAAATTATGGTATTTCAGTTATGTTAATTGGCTTAGCATTAAGAATTATAATGATGCCATTAACATTAAAAACTTTAAAACAATCTGAAAATATGAAAAAAGCTCAACCTGAAATAGAAAAATTGGAAAAGAAATATAAAGACAAGACAGATTCTGATTCAATGATGAAGAAAAGTCAGGAAACAATGTTAATTTACAAAAAATATAATATTAATCCATTAGGTGGATGTTTAGTTTCATTTTTACAATTACCATTATTCTTTGCATTTCTAGAAGCAATAAACAGGGTTCCAGCAATATTTGAAGAAAAATTATTTAGTTTACAATTAGGAACAACACCATTAGTTGGAATCAAATCTGGAAATTACCTTTATATATTAATAATAGCATTAATAATAGTTACAACATATTTTTCATTTAAACTTAGTATGTCAAGTACAGGAAGTTCTGAACAACAACAACAAATGCAATTTATGACTAAATTTATGTTGATATTTATTTCAGTAGCATCATTAAGCTTACCAACGGCAATTGCATTATATTGGGTAGTAACAAACGGATTTAGTGTTATACAAACATTAATATTCAAAAAAAGGAGTTAGAGTATTATGGAAGTATTTGAATTTGAAGGAAAAAATTTAGAAGAATTAAAAGAAAATAGTATAAAAGAATTAGATTTAAAAAAAGAAGACGTAATTATAACAACAGAAGAAATAAAAGGTTCATTATTAAAAAAAACAAGTTATAAAATTAAGGTTTACACTTTAAAAAATATTCAAGAGTATATAAAATTGTATTTAACTGATATAACAAAATTAATGGGTGTAAATGTAACTTTTGAATCAAAAATAAGAGATAATCAAATTTACATAAAAATGTATAGTGATAAAAATTCTATATTAATTGGAAAAGAAGGAAAAACATTATCATCATTAACAACATTAGTAAAACAAATGTTAAGTAATCAATATAAGATTTATCCACATATTTTATTAGATGTAGAGGATTATAAAGAAAAACAAGAAAAACATTTGATTAGTTTAGCAAAGAGAACTGCTAGAGAAGTTGTAAATACAAAAATGGAAGTAAAACTAGACAATATGAATTCCTATGAAAGAAGAATAATACATAATGCTTTAAGTGATAATAATAAAGTTATTACAATAAGCGAAGGTGAAGAACCTAACAGACATATTATAATTAAACTAAAATAGTAAAGAAACTGTCAAATTAAAAGTGACAGTTTTATTTTACGTAAAATTATTTCCCGGGAAATAATTTTTGTGCTATAATACATTCTGGAGTGATGTACTATGTTTGATACAATTTGTGCAATATCTACAACTTTAGGAGTAGGTGCAATATCAATAATTAGATTATCAGGAGATAAATCAATTGAAATTGCTAATAAAATATTTAAAGGCAAAGATTTGACAAAAGTTGACAGTCATACAATAAATTACGGTTATATAATTGATGGAACAGAAATCATAGACGAAGTATTAGTATCTATTATGAAAGCACCAAAAACTTATACGAAAGAAGATGTAGTAGAAATAAATTGTCATGGCGGAATATCAACAACAAATAAAATTTTAGAAATTTTATTATTAAATGGTTGTAGATTAGCAGAACCAGGAGAATTTACAAAAAGAGCATTTTTAAATGGAAGAATAGATTTAATAGAAGCAGAAGCAGTAGGGGATTTATTAAATTCTGAAACTGATAAAAGTAGAAAACTATCAATAAATGGACTTACAGGAAATATTACACAAATGATAAATGATATAAGAAAAAAATTAGTTTCAATAAGTGCTAATATTGAAGTAAATATTGATTATCCAGAATATGAAGATGCAATTGTATTAACAAATACTTTGATAAAGCCAAAAATAATAAGTATAAAAAATGATTTAGAAAAATTATTAAAAGAATCACAAGATGGAAAGATAATAAAAAATGGAATAGATGTAGCAATAGTAGGTAAACCTAATGTAGGAAAAAGTAGTTTATTAAATACATTGTTAGAAGAGGAAAAAGCAATAGTAACCAACGTAGCTGGTACAACTAGAGATATTGTAGAAGGAAAAATCGTATTGAATGGAATTGTATTAAATTTAGTTGATACTGCTGGAATAAGAAATACAGATGATATTGTAGAACAAATAGGTGTAAACAAAAGTAAAGAAATAATTGAAAAATCAAATTTAGTTATATTAGTATTAAATAACAATGAAGAAATTAGTACAGAAGAAATAGAATTAATAGATAAATTAACTAATAAAAATCTAATTGTATATATAAATAAAAATGATTTAGAAAGTAAAATAGATTTATCTAAAATTAATTGTAAAAACATTGTAAAAGGAAATACTAAAAATTATAAAAATCTAAATGAATTAAAATCAAAAATAGTAGAAATGTTTAATTTAGAAAAATTAGAAAATAACAATGCAAATTATTTGTCAAATTCAAGACAAATATCAATAGTTAAAAAAGCAATTTTGAGTTTAGAAAATTGTTTATCAGAAATCGATAATAATGTAGAAATAGATTTACTTTCAATTGATATAAAAGAATGCTATGATTTATTAGGTGAAATTATAGGTGAAACATATAAAGATGAATTATTAGATGAAATATTTGCAAATTTCTGTTTAGGAAAATAGGTGATAATATGAAATATGATGTAATAGTAGTAGGTGGAGGACATGCAGGCTGTGAGGCTTCACATGCAGCGGCAACTATGGGTAAAAAAGTTGCCTTAATAACTTCAAATATTAATAATATAGGTGATATGCCTTGTAATCCTTCAATAGGAGGAACAGCAAAAGGAATTATTGTAAGAGACATAGATGCTTTAGGTGGTTTAATGGGAATAGTTGCAGACAAAAGCCACATTCAAATAAAAATGTTAAATAATGGTAAAGGTCCTGCAGTTCGTTCATTGCGAGCTCAAGCTGATAAAATAACGTATCCAAAAAATATGTTAAAAGCATTAAAAGAAACAAAA
>CAKORH010000003.1 GCA_934101235.1 uncultured Bacilli bacterium
AAGATATTAGAAAATTTAGGTTATACCGAAATAGAAGATTATGAACAAGCAGATTTAATTATTTTAAATACTTGTGCAATAAGAGAAAATGCTCATGATAAAGTATTTGGATTTTTAGGAAGATGTAAACATTTAAAACAAGAAAAGAAAGATTTGATAATTGGTTTGTGTGGATGTATGGCACAGGAAGAAAATGTAGTGAATGAGATATTATCTAAGCATAAATATATTGATATAGTATTTGGTACACATAATATTAATGAATTACCTAATATGTTAATTGAAAAAACTAATAAACAAAATATCATTGTTTATAGTAAAGAAGGGGAAGTAATAGAAGTAGGTAATTTATATAAAAGAGATAGCAAATATGTTGCTTGGGTTAATATAATGTATGGTTGTGATAAATTTTGTACATATTGTATAGTGCCATTTACTCGTGGTAAACAAAGAAGTAGAAAAAGTGAAGATATTTTAAAAGAAGTAATAGATTTAAAAAATAATGGTTATAAAGAAGTTACATTATTAGGACAAAATGTTAATGCATATGGAAAAGATTTAGATAATGAAATAGAATTTAGTGAACTTTTAGAGAAGGTTGCTTTAACAAATATAGAGAGAATAAGATTTGTTACAAGTCATCCTTGGGATTTTACTGATAAAATGATAGATATTATAAGTAAATATGATAATATTATGCCTTATATACATTTACCTTTACAAAGTGGTAGTGATAGAATACTTAAATTGATGGGAAGAAGATATACTAAAGAAGAATATTTGAAATTATTTAATAAAATAAAAGAAAAAGTTAAAGATGTTGCTATTACTACAGATATTATTGTTGGTTTTCCTAATGAAACAGATGAAGATTTTTTAGATACTTTAGATGTTGTTAATAAATGTAAGTATGATAGTGCTTTTACATTTATATATTCTCCTAGAGAGGGTACACCTGCTAGTAAAATGGAAGATAAAATTAGTTATGAAGTTAAAGAAGAAAGATTACATAAATTAAATGAATTAGTAAATAAATATTCTTTAGAAAATAATAAAAAATATTTAGATAAAACAGTTAAAGTATTATTAACTGATATTAGTGAAAAAGATAATAATAAATTATGTGGTTATACTGAAACTATGAAATTAGTTAATGTCCTATGTGATAAGAAATTAATAGGAACTATACAAAATGTAAAAATAACTGATGCAAAATCATTTAGTTTAGATGGAATAATTGAATAATTATTCCTTTTTTGTTATAATTGTTTATGAAGAATGAGAGGGTATAAAATGAATAATAATGAACCTGTTATTTTAGGAAAAGTAAAAAAAGGACAAACTGGTAAACCATTAGTTGTATTAATATTATTTTTATTTATTGGTAGTATTATATTATTTTTACCAAGTATTATGGGATATTTTGGAGATTATAATGTAATTGATTTAATAAAGAATGGTGAATTTATTAATTTTATACAAAATCATGATAGTTATATTAATAAAAATAAAACTACAACTACTACAGTAAAAAATGATGGTAATACAAATAATCAAGTTTTAATTAATAGTAAGACTATTATTAAATATAATAATTTTACATTAAATAATTTTAATTTAGAAAAAAATAATATAAGTTTTGATATAATAACTAGTAATAATATAGATTTTGATAATTCAAAGTATTATTTGGTTTTATTAAAAAATGATAAAGAAGTCAATTATATTAAATTAGTAGGTAGTATAAATGGTACTAGTTCTTATAATTTTAAATTTAACAATAAACTTGATAATGTATTAGATTATTATGGTATTGTTAAAGAAATTAATGTTAGTGAATATCCGGATTTTACTTTGTCTAGTGATGAAAGTGGTTTATCTAATATGGTATGTAGTTTAGATAATAGAAATATTGAATATATGTTTCAGTATAATAAATTAATTACTATAAAAGATAGTGTAAACGTTAGTAGAGGAAACGATTATAGTAAAAATTATAGTAAATATAGTGATTTAACTAAAACAATGAACAGTAATGGAGCTAATGCAATTGTTACTGAAAATAATAATGGATTTTTATATTTTGTTGAGATAAATTTAAATAGTTATGATTATAAAAATAATAAAGATAGTAATTATTATTCATTAAATACATTAAGTAAAGTTGTTAAATTTGAAATGAATTCTAAAGGATATGATTGTGAATGAAGTACAATTTCAGTATAAATGATTTTGAAGGCCCTTTGGACCTTTTATTACATTTAATAAAAATAAAAAAACAAGAAATTAGTGAAATAAATGTTGAAGAAATTACTAATCAATATATGCATTTTATAAATCAAATGAAAGAAGAAAGTATTGATGTTGCTAGTTCATATTTAGTTATGGCTAGTGAACTTGTACATTTAAAAAGTAAGATGATACTTGATAAAGATGATGAAGAAGATAGTGAGTATGAGTTAAATAGTGAAGACGATTTAAAAGATAAACTTTTAGAGTATCAAAAGATAAAATTAGTAACAGAAACTTTTAAAGATTTAGAACAAACACGTTTTCAAGTTTATACTAAGATACCTTCTAATTTAAGTGAGTATAGAAAAGAAGTTCCATTAGATAATAGTGTTACATTAGATGATTTAGTTTTAGCTTTTGAAAATTTTTTATCTAGAGAAAAGTTAAAGAAACCTATAAATACTAGAATTACTAAAAAGGAATTAAGCGTAGAAGATAGAGTTAAATCTATTAGAAAAATATTTGAAAGTAAGAATAAGATAAATTTTACAGAATTATTTGATAATGTTAGTAAACCTTATGTTATTGTGACTTTTTTATCTATTTTGGAGATGTCAAAAAATGATGAAGTTAGTTTGAAACAAGAAAATAATTTTGGTGAAATTATAATAGAGAAGAAGTGATGTTATGGAAGAAAAATTAGGAATCTTAGAGGGAATATTATTTGTTCAGGGTGATGAAGGAATAAATTTGAGTACTTTATGTGAACTTATGAATATAAGTGAAACTGAAGCGAAAGATATTTTGTTAACTTTGAAAAAAAGATATGAAGAAAAAGATAGAGGATTAAGAATATCTTATTTAGGTGATGCATTTAAATTGACTACTAAACCTGAACACAAAGAATATTATGAAAAACTTGTTGTTAATCCAGAAACAAATACTTTAAGTCAAGCAGCGTTAGAAGTATTAGCAATAGTTGCATATAATCAACCAATAACTAGATTAGAAATTGATGAATTACGTGGAGTAGGATGTACTCATATAATTAGAAAATTAGTGGCAAAGGGATTATTAAAAGAAGCTGGTAAAAGTGATATGCCAGGAAGACCTAATTTATATAAAACTACAAGTGATTTTTTAGATTATTTTGGGCTTGCTACTATTAATGACTTACCTAATATTGAGATAGAACATGATATTGATGATGATACTGAGTTATTTACATCGATATATAAAGATGAAGAAAAAGACCAATAATGGTCTTTATTTTATGACACTTTTTAAGAATATTTTTTTCATAATATCACTACTTTTTAAATTGATTATAAGTGATTTAAGAATTTATCACCTTAAAAAATTATTTTTTTAATAATTTAATATATGTTATAATATATTTGTAATTTAATAAAAAAAATAGTTATTACAACTATATTTTTGTTTAAAATATTAATGGTGCCCATGGTCGGACTCGAACCGACACGTTACAAGTAACACTGGATTTTGAGTCCAGCGCGTCTACCAATTCCGCCACATGGGCAACTAACATATTCATTATAACATAAATAAAAATATTTTGTAAATAAATTAACGACTATAAAGAAAATGGTGATAAAATGAAAAAAATAATATTAATTGATGGTAATAATTTGATGTTTAGAAGTTATTATGCAACGGCTTATACAGGTAATTTAATGAAAAATAGTAAAGGTTTTTATACAAATGCATTATATGGTTTTGTTTCAATGATAAATAAGATAATAGAAGAAGAAAATCCAGTTTATATGGCAGTAGCATTTGATGTAGGAAAAAATTTTAGAAAAGATTTATATAAAGAATATAAAGATGGTAGAAATGCTACTCCGGAAGAATTAAAAATGCAAATGCCATATGCAAGAAAAATATTAGATGCTATGGGGATAAAATATTATGAAATGGAAGGATATGAAGCTGATGATATAATAGGTACATTATCTAATAGAGCTTTAATTGATCCAGAATTTGATGCAACAATAGTATCTAGTGATAGAGATTTATTACAACTTATTAATGAACAGGTTGATGTTAAACTTTTAAAAACAAAAGGAAATATAAGATATAATAAAGAAAAATTTATAGAAGATTATGGTTTTGAACCTATAAGAATTATAGATTTAAAAGCATTAATGGGTGATGCAAGTGATAATATACCTGGAGTAAAAGGTGTTGGTGAAAAAACTGCATTAAAATTAATAAGTGAATATGATACTATAGAAAATCTTTATGACCATATTGATGAAATAACTGGAAAACTTAAAGATAAGTTAATAGATGATAAAGAATCTGCCTTTTTTTCTAAAAAAATTGCTACTATTGTACTTGATGTACCAATCAAGGATGATTTAGAAACTATGAAGTATGATGGAGAAAACATAGATGAATTAACTAAAGTATTTGAAGAATTAGAATTTTATTCATTTATGAAAAAATTTACAAAAAAGAAGGTGAATACTAATATTGATTTTAAGATATTGGAATCTATAAAAGAAATAAATAAAGATAATATTATTAGTTATTATATAGAATCGGATAATATTAATTATCATTATGGAAATATATTAGGAATGGGTTTATATGATCAAAATAATTTATTTTTTGTAAAACCAGAATTAGTTAATGAAGTTTTAGAATATATTGATAATTCTATTAAGTATACTTTTGATTTAAAAAAGAATAATTGTTTAATACATAGAATAATTAAAAATACAATATATGATCATTTAGTATGTGCTGATTTATTAAATTATAATTTTAAAGAGGATATCAGTATTTTAATGTTTAATGATGGTGATACTATAGATGATTATAATACTTTTATAAAAACTAGAGAAAATTTAGAAAAAGTTATAGTAAAAAAGGCAAAATATATTAATGATGTAAGAGATGAATATATAAAAAAATTAAAATTAGAAAATATGTATAATTTATTTACAAATGTAGAAATGCCTTTAGTAACAACGTTATCAAAAATGGAATTATCTGGAATAAAGGTAGATAAAGAAATTTTAAATAATTTAGGAGTAGAACTTAAGAAAAAAATTGATGAGATTACTTCTTCAATACATGATTTAGCAGGAGAAGAATTTAATGTATCAAGTCCTAGACAATTAGGAGTGATATTATTAGAAAAACTAAAATTATCATGTGCAAAAAAAACAAGAAGTGGTTATTCAACCGACAGTAAAGTATTAGAAAAAATAGTTACTGATCATCCAATAGTTCCTTTAATTATAGAGTATAGAAATCTTACTAAGTTATATAGTACATATGTTGAAGGTTTAGTAAACTATATAATGGAAGATAATAAAATTCATACAATTTATAAGCAAACTTTGACAAGAACTGGAAGATTATCAAGTATAGAACCAAATTTACAAAATATTCCTGCAAGAGACGAGATTGGAAGGTTGGTTAGAAAAGCTTTTGTTCCAGAAAATGATTTGTTTTTAAGTGCTGATTATTCACAAATAGAATTACGTATTCTTGCTCATATATCTGATTCAAAAGATTTAATAGATGCATTTAAAAATGGTGAAGATATACATACAAAAGTTGCAAGTGATATATTTGCAGTTGAAAAAAATGAAGTGACAAAAATCATGAGAAGAACAGCTAAGGCAGTAATATTTGGTATAGTATATGGAATAAGTGGTTTTGGATTAGGAGAAAATATTGGGATAAGTCCCAAAGATGCAAAAAAATTTATAGAAAAGTATTATGAATTATATCCAGGAGTTAAAAACTATATGGATAATATAGTACATGAAGCATATATGGATGGATGTGTAAGAACATTATATAATAGAAAAAGAGTTATTGATGAACTTAACAGTCCGAATTTTATGGTAAGGCATAGTGGAGAACGTATTGCACTTAATACTCCAATACAAGGAACTAGTGCTGATATAATTAAAATGGCAATGGTAAAAATTGATGAAGAATTAACTAAAAGAAATTTAAAAAGTAAAATGCTTTTACAAATACATGATGAATTAGTATTTGATGTTGTAGAGAATGAAAAAGATATTTTAGCATCACTTGTAACTGATATTATGAAAAATATAGTTACATTAAAAGTACCGCTTGATGTCAGTTGTGATTTTGGTACAGATTTATATGAAACAAAATAATATATAATATTTATTATTTAACTTAAATATTAGTGATTTGATATTTTTAGTTGATATTAAAACATATTTGTTATTGTAAAATATGTTTTTTTATTATAAAATTATTGTAGGATAGAGTGATATTATGAAGAATAAAATAAATGTTGATGTTATTGTTCCTGTAATAAATGAAACATATAATTTATTTATTCCTATAAATAAAACTGTAGGTGAGATAATAAAATTATTAAATCAAGCTATTAATGAGATTACAAATAATGATTTTCCAATTACAAATAAGTTATCTTTATTAAATTTAAATACTGGTGAAGTATATTTGATAGATAAATTGGTTAAAGAAAATAATATAGAAGATGGTAGTAGATTAGTTTTAATTTAGAATATTGGGGTGTGTAGATTGTGAAGATTATATTGCAAGATAAAAAAAAGCTTTTAATAACTAAATTACCTCAAGAAATTAAGGGTAATTATTGGCTAAAAGATAATAATAAAAAAAATATTGTTAATATAGAGGCTAGAGATAATAATTGGATATTAAAAAATAATTCAGAAATAAAAATTTTAAATATTAATAATCAAGGTGAAAAAAAGTCTTTATATGATACTGATAGTGTAAGTGAAATTAATTTAGAAGATTTTTGTAATGGCATTCTTTATGATATAAATAAAGGAATTGAATATAAGTTTTTTTGTCTTCCAACGTTTGATTATACTATGACACAAGTAATGTTTAATAAAAAGAGTATTTCTCAAATAACTATAGGAAGAAGTAATTCTAATACTATAAAAATTAATGATGATATTTTTTCTGATATACAAGTTATTATAAGTTGTGAAAATGATTCTTTAAAGATAGTTAATAATAATTTGAATTTACCTATGTTTATTAATAACAATATATCTACTAATAAAGAATTATTGCCTGGAGATTTTGTATTTATTAATGGTTTCTATATATGTTTATATGGAAATGTCTTAGTATTTAATAATCCTAATAATACTGTTACTTTTAATTCTGATATGTTACCACTAAGAGAAATTTTTGAAAATCCCGATACTGACTATAGTACTTATCCTGAAGTTAATATAGAATTATATAATAAAGACGAATATTTTCAAAGACCTCCAAGATTTAAAAGAATGATAGAACCTAAAGAATATAAAATAGATGTTCCCTCTGGGATGCAAAGTAATGATATGGAAATGCCTTTAATTTTAACTCTTGGACCTATGATGATGATGGGAACTGTTTCTGTAGTTAGTGGTGTTATTGCTGTTATAAAAATAGCTAATAAAGAAAGTACTTTTGAAGAGAGTTTTCAGCCATTGCTTACTGCTTTTGTTATGGTAGTAGGTATGATGATATTTCCAATAATTCAAAGATTATATATGAAACATAAAAGAAAAAAAAGAGAGAAAAAAAGAGTAGCAAGATATAATGAATATATAGAAGAAAAAAGAGAAATTATAAAGAAAGAATTAAATGAAGAGAAAGAAATATTATTAGAAAATTTTTTACCTTTAAATCAAGTTGAAAAAATAATTGTTACTAAAGATAGAACTTTGTGGGATAGAAAAATTGAGCATTATGATTTTTTGAGTGTAAGATTAGGAATAGGAACTATGCCATCTTATGTAAAAATAGATTTTCCAGAAGAACATTTTAGCATCGATAAAGATGATTTAAGAAAAATTGGTGATGAATTAGTTTTAGAAAATAAGAATTTAGATAATGTACCAATTGTGGCTAGTTTTTTAAATAAAAGATTTACTAGTTTTATTGGTAATAAGGATTATTTGAGAAGATATTTTGATGGTATAATTTTGCAATTAATGGCTTATCATTCATATGATAATTTAAATATTGTAATCCTTTCTAATGAAGATGAGAAAGGATATTGGAGTAAATATAATAGTATACCTCATTTTTGGGATGTATCTAAGGAAATAAGATATATAGGTACAAATTTTGAAGAAAATACTTATATATCAAATTATTTATTAAAGGTTTTACAATCTAGAATAAGTGGTTTAGAAGATAATAAAGATAAAATTGATTCTAAAGAGCCTTACAAAATGTTTAATCCATATTATTTAATAATAACTGATAATATAGAATTAACTAAAAAGCTTTCAATATTAAATGAAATTTTAACAAATAATATAAATTATGGTTTTAGTTTAATTGTTTTAACTGATACTATTGATAATTTACCTAATGAAATAAATGAATTTGTAAATTTAGATCCTATACAAAGTACTATGTATGAAAGTGCTATTGTAACTAATAAACAAATTAAATTTGTTCCAGAATTACCAAATGCAAATTTAAATGAATGTTATATAAAAATTTGTAATATTCCAATTGATATTGCTAGTGGAAAGTATAATTTACCTTATAAATATGCCTTTTTGGAAATGTATGATGTAGGAAATGTAAATCAATTAAATATAATTAATCGTTGGCAAGAAAGTAATGTTACTCAATCTTTACAAGCACCTGTAGGCGTTAATGAAAATGGTGAATTATTTAGGATAGATTTGCATGAAAAAGCACATGGACCACATGGATTGGTAGCTGGTATGACTGGTTCTGGAAAATCTGAGTGGATTATTACATATATTTTATCAATGTGCATTAATTATCATCCTAATGAAGTTCAATTTGTACTAATAGATTATAAAGGTGGAGGACTTGCTGGAACATTTGAAAATAAAGAAACTGGTTTTAAATTACCACATCTAGCGGGTACAATAACTAATTTAGATGTGACTGAAATAAATAGAAGTTTAGCTAGTATTGAAAGTGAATTAAAAAGAAGACAAACATTATTTAATGAAGCAAGAGATTCTTTAGGTGAGAGTAGTATTGATATTTATAAATATCAAAGGTTATATAGAGAAGGAAAAATAAAGGAGCCAATTAGTCATTTATTTATAATTAGTGATGAATTTGCTGAGTTGAAAGCTCAACAACCAGATTTTATGGCTCAACTTATATCTACTGCTCGTATAGGTAGATCATTAGGAGTACATTTAATTCTTGCTACTCAAAAGCCAAGTGGTGTTGTAGATGACCAAATTTGGTCAAATGCTAAATTTAGGGTTTGTTTGAAAGTACAGGAAAAGGCTGATAGTAAAGATATGATTTTGGTACCAGATGCAGCATTTTTAAAGGAACCAGGAAGATTCTATTTACAGGTTGGATACAATGAATTTTTTGCCAAAGGACAAGCTGCTTATGCTGGAAGTCCATATTTTGAGAGTGAAAAGCATAAAATTAATATTGATACTTCACTAGAATTTATTAATGATGTAGGAGAAGTTTATAAAGAAATTAATACAAAAAAACAGTTAGCAGATGCTATATATAAAGGTGAAGAATTACCATTTATTTTGAACGCAATTAAAGAAGCTGCTGATAATGAAAATGTATCTGTTAAACAACTATGGTTAGATGCTATACCTGCCGTGATTTTAATTAATGATTTAAAAACTAAGTATGATTATAAAAAAGAAAATTTTGTAATAAATCCAGTAATTGGTGAATATGATGCACCTGCAAGTCAGTCTCAACATTTATTAACTTTACCAATTAGTGAAAAAGGAAATACGTTAATTTATGGAGCAGCAGGTAGTGGTAAAGAAGATACATTATCTACTATTATATATTCTCTTATGACTACTTATGTTGCACAAGAAGTCAATTTATATATAGCAGATTGTGGAAGTGAAGCGTTAAATAATTTTAGAAAATCACCTATTGTTGGAGATGTAATTTTAAGCAGTAATGAAGAAAAAGTTAAAAATTTGATTAAAAAATTAAAATTTGAATTAGAAACTAGAAAAAAATTATTTATAGATTATAATGCAGATTATTATTATTATTGTAAAAATAGTGGAAATACTATACCTAACATTATTGTAATTATAAATAATTTTGAGGCGTTTCAGGAATTATTTGGTAATTATTTAGATGATTTAATTACTATTACTCGTGATTGTGAAAAATACGGTATATTCTTTATTTGTACTGTAACATCATTAAGTGGTATGCGTATGAAATTATCTCAGAATTTTAAACAAAATATTGTTCTTCAAATGAATGATCAATATGATTATAGAAGTATTTTAGGTAGTGGTAGTAGAATAATTCCTAGTTCTATTAAATGTCGTGGTTTAATAAAATTAGATAATATTTATGAAATTCAAATTGCTTCAATAACTCAAGATGAAAATGTGGTTGAACAAATTAAAAAAGCTTCATTATATTTAATGAGTAAAGCTAATTCTTTTGCACCAGCAATACCAGTATTACCAGAAATTGTAGATAGAGAGTTTTTATCTAATTTAGAAGTAAATATTAATGCTATACCAATTGGTGTTGAAACTGAAAGTTTGAATATAGCTAAATATAACTTTTTGTCTGATTATATTACATTAATAACTGGTGAAGATGAAATGTCTTTAACATCATTTATTAATTCATTGATGTTATATATAAATGAGAACAATAAAAATATTAGATTAGTTGTTTTTAATAGTTATGAATTATCTGGTGAATTTGATAAGAATGTTGTTATTATTGATAGTAATTATGATACTAGTTTAACGACTTTTAATAAATATTTAGATACTGATAAAAAACAAAGAAATACTATATTAATATTTAATGGAATAGATAAAATTTATAATGATTTAAAAGATTCAACTAAAGAAATAATGTATGAAATTTGTAGGAAAACACGAAATAATAAACAATATGATATGGTGTTTGTTGAAACTGAAAATAACTTTAAAAAACTTAGTTACGAAACATGGTTTAAGAATTATGTTAATTTTTCAAATGGAATTTGGATTGGAAATAATATAAGTAGTCAAACTGTGTTAAAAATATCACGTAACACAAGAGAATTAAGAGAAATAGTAAAAGATAATATAGGTTATAAATTATATAAGGGTATTCCTATAAGATTTAAAGTAATTGAGTTTTTAAAGAAAATGTAAATATTAGCTAAAAAAATCATAAAAAAGTATTGAATTATAATACTTTTTTTGTTAAAATTTTTTTAGAGTAGGGTATTACTCATAAGTTGTAGGTTTACAAGTATAAGTTTTTTTAAAAACCTAAGAAAAAGGAGGAATATTATGGCTTCAGGAAATTTTAACATTCAAGATGCACAAAATTTATTATCTCAAGCAGGTAATTTAGCACAAATTAATCAAAATATTTTTAGAGCACAAGAACAATTATCTGATTGCTGTGCTCAAATTAGTCAGGCTTGGCAATCTGATACAGAAGATAGAAATTCATATCTTGGAAATTTAGAAAAAAATCTACAAAAGATTAGTACATTATGTACTGCAATAAAATCTTTAAGTAATAAATTGGTAGATTTTGCAGAAGAGTCAATTGCTGAAAAAAATAATAGTTATGGAGGATAGAAAAAATGGCAATTATAATTAATAATACTGCTACAGTAAAAAGTGATGCTGAAGAATTAAAAAGCGAAAGTGTTAAAATAGAGTCAGTAAAAAATTCTATAGAATATGTTTTAGCAGAGCTTAATGAATATTGGAATGAAGTTCAAGAAGATCAGCAAGTTTTTTATAAAGGATTACAAGCAGATCAAGAAGCGTTAGAGACTATAAAAGCATGTAATGATGAATTTTCTGATTCTATAATAGAATATATGGAAGTAACAGATAAAACTTCATCACAAACTATAAGCTTATAAAGGAGGAATAAATTATGAATGAAGTAAAATTTTCGATTACTAGAATGAAAGAAGTTCACAATAGAATTGATGAAATGATAACTCAACTACAAAATGCAATTAGTTCAACAAATGAAAAATTAAATTCTATTGCAAGTAATATATTGAGTGATAATATAAAAAATACTTTATCATCATATGTTAATGCAACTGATGAAAAATCAAATCAAACTATAAATGATTTAAAAGCTTTGGACGAATATTTATTAGGAAAAATTGGATCTTATTCTGCAATTGATCAACAAGGTTCTGAATCAATGACAGAAGTAAAGAATTTATTAGATCAATTGAATATATAGAAAGGTGTTGAATAAAAATGGCAAGTATAAATTTAAGTAATGATAAAATACAATCAATAAATAACGAAATAACCTCATTAGATTCAGTTTTAATAAATTCTTATATTCCCTCATTAAATGATGTTATATCTCAAATAAAATCAAATGTATTAAATGAGCAAGTAAATCAAATTTTGAATAGTATTTCTTCACAAATAAATACTATAGGTAGCGAATTACAAGTTGATTTACCTAAACTAGAACAATTTTTAGATAATCAAATGACAGAATACACAACTTCTGAAAGTGATGCAGAAGCAAAGGTTAATGTTGCCTTAAATAAAATGCAATTATTTGCTAGTAGTAAATCAACATTAAATACTGTGACAAGTAATGTTTTTAGTGGTAAATCAGTTAATTCTAGTAATAATGGCACACCTTTATCAACAAGACAACAAAGTGCAAGTTATTCTTCAGATAGAAGTGGTCTAGGAGGTAAAATAGCGACAGATAGAAGTAATTTAGGAAGTAAAATAACTTCAGGAGCTGTTACAGGAGCAATGGTTGGTGGTACTTCAGGAGCAATGATTGGTGCTATTTCTCCAGTAGCAACTAATGCAGCAAAATATGGTTTAAGTGCATTAGGACAAAGTATGTCTGATGTTAGCAGCTGGTTAGATAACATGTATTAATAGTAAAGGAGAATAAAGGGATGTTTGAAATATTAAATAATTTAGAAAATAAATCAAATGAGTATGTTTTTTCTCGTGAAAGAGGCACTAATTTGGTTATACAATTTTTGGTAGATGGTTACTTAAGAAGAAAAGAACAGCCTTCAATGAAATCATTATTAAATGCTGAAAATTTAAATGATGAACCAGGACTTATTTATAATTATCATATAGCAATTTTACAAATGATGATTAAAGAGGAATTAGAAATGATTGGTTTAGATATTATTAATGAAATTGCTAAAACTGGAGAAAAGTATGAATTAGGAAATTTATCTTCATTAGAAATTAAATATTTAAATAATAAACTTGAAAACGTAGTAGGTTTATTAATTAATGTTATAATTATTTTGCGTTTCAAATCTTTAATAACTATTAATTTATTTTTATAAAAGAAAGAAGGAATTTTTATGAGTAAAATAAAAATATTTAGTTTAGGTGGATTAAATGAAAATGGAAAAAATACCTATGTTGTAGAAATAGATGAAAAGATTTTTGTTTTAGATACTGGATTAAAGTATGCGAATGATTCAATGTATGGTATTGATTATATAATTCCAGATTATGACTATTTGATAAAAAATAAAAAACGAATTGTAGGAGTATTTTTAACACATGCTCATCCTGAAAATATTGGTGGTATAAAAGATTTATGTGATAGTATTCCTAACTTAAAAATTTATTGTACGAAATATACTAGAAAATATTTAGAATTAGATGGTTTTAATGGTAATATTTATGAAGTTCAACCACATAAGAAAATTTCATTTAATGATATTTCTGTTTTTCCTATAAGTGTTACACATTCTGTTCCTGATGCAGTTATGTACGTAATTAATACTAAGGATGGTTCAATAGTTTATACAGGTGATTTTATTATAGATCCATCTATGCAAGGAAAATATAATATGGATATTGGAAAAATTGCTTATATAGGTAAACAAGGTGTTTTATGTATGTTAAGTGATTCTGCATTTTCTGAAAAGGAAGGACATACTAGTCCTAATCATAGGTTAACGAGTTTTTTTAGAGATTGTATTAATAGAGCAAATGGTAGAATTATTTTTACTGTTTTACCAATCCATTTATTTACTATTGAAGAGATATTTGAAGCTGCAAAGAATTCACATAGAAAAATAGTTATAATGGGAAAAAAATTACAAAGTGTAATTAATATGGCGATGTCTGAAAAATATTTAAAAGATTATACCGATATTCTTGGTGATTTGTCTAATATTAATGATAATAATGTTATATTACTTGTTTGTGATGATAAAGAAAAACCATATACTGCTATAGATAGAATTGTTAGTGGTTATGATAAATTTATTCATTTAAAAAATACAGATACTATAATATTTGCTGAACCTAGATATGATGAAAATGAAAAGATAATTGTTCGTTTAGAAAATGAAATTGCAATGTTAGGTGCAGAAACAATTTCTATACCAAAAAATAAAGAAATTACTCATCATGCTTCTAGTGAAGATTTAATGTTAATGATTGATTTATTAAAACCTAAATATTATATGCCTGTAGAAGGTGAGTATAGATTTATGGTTAATAATGCTAATATTGCTAATGAATTAGGTATAAAAAATGAAAATATTATATTGAAAACAAATGGTGAGATTGTTTTAATAGAAAATAAAAAATTAAAAGAATGTTATGAAAAAATTGATGTTAATGAAGTTTTGATTGATGGTAATACTAATGATGATATTGGAGAATTAGTTATTAAAGATAGAGAAATGTTAAGTGAAAATGGAATAGTTTTAATAAGTGCAACTTTATCTAAGGAAACAAAGAAAATATTAGTTGGTCCAGAAATTACTACAAGAGGTTTTATTTATATAAAAGATTCTAAAGAAATGATAAACAATATAAAAAAAATTGCTATGGATATTATAGAAAAAAATGTAGGAAATAATTATGTTGATTATA
This sequence comes from uncultured Bacilli bacterium, assembly GCA_934101235.1. Lineage (GTDB taxonomy): Bacteria > Bacillota_I > Bacilli_A > RF39 > UBA660 > UMGS1124. The sequence goes on from CAKORH010000003.1 coordinate 15,132, forward strand.
ATAATATTAAGGTTGAAATTAGAGAATCTTTAAGTAAATATTTTTATAGTGAAACCGAATGTAAACCAATGATAATTGCTGTCATTCAAGAGATTTAATTATATAAAATGCTATTAAGAAAATTTTCTTAATAGCATTTTTGTTGTAGCTTAGAGTATTTCATCAAATCCTTCTGATTCTTTTTCTATATAAATTGGTCTATTTTTAGTTTCAATGTATGTTTTTCCTATATAGGATCCTATAATTCCTATAAACATCATTTGTAGTCCTCCCATAAATAAACTTACTATTAATAGTGAAGCATATCCAGGTACGTCTTTTCCAAATATAAGTAATTGTATAAGTGTAATAATAATATAAATAAAAGACAATATTGATATTATTAATCCTAAAACAAATGCTATTTTTAATGGAATTGTTGAATAATTTGTTATACCTGTTATTGCATAGTTTATTTGTTTGTTAATTGGAAATTTAGTTTTTCCTGAATATCTTTCTTCAACATTGTAATACATGTATTGAGTATTAAATCCAATCCATGAAAAAATTCCTTTTGAAAACCTATTTTTTTCAGTTAATTCTAAAATTGCTTTTTTTACATTTTTTCTAAACATTCTAAAATCACTAGCTCCATCAATAAATTCTGTATCTGATAATTTATTGATAAAATTATAAAATATTTTTTTACATAGTCTATTGAAAACATTTTCTTTTTTTCTATTTTTCATTACCATTGCAATTTGGTCAACATTAGGATTATTATCTAAATATTCATACATACTTATTATGTATTTAGGATTTTGTTGTAAATCAGAATCTATTATGCATATATAATCTCCATTAGCTTTTTTTAGTCCAGCATATATAGCTGCATCTTTTCCAAAATTTTTACTGAAAGAAATATATTTTATTATATTAGGATATTTATTAAAAACTGTTTTTATTTTTTCAAGTGTCTTATCTATAGAACCGTCATTTATAAATAGTATTTCAAAATCAATATTTTTTATTGTGTTAATAATTTTATTGCTTAATTCTATTATATTTCCTTCTTCATTAAAACTTGGAATAATAATACTTAATTTCATATTTTTACCTCTTTTATATTAGTATTATAACATATATTCTATATTATAAGTTTAATTTTATATAAGCTATAATAAATTATTGAAATATAAGATAAATTATGATAGTATTTAAAATAGGAGATGATATAAATGGGATTAGTAGTTTCACCAGAC
>CAKORH010000004.1 GCA_934101235.1 uncultured Bacilli bacterium
AATTCTTTAGAATATGATATAAAATTATCAAAAATGAAAAAGAAACAATAAAGGTAAATAAAAAACATTTGATATATCTTATCAATAATCAAATGTTTTTTTATTTTAATATTTTTTTCAAAAATTCACCAGTATAACTATCTTTGCATTTACTAACTTTTTCTGGAGTACCTGTTACAAGTACACGTCCTCCACCACTTCCTCCATCTGGTCCTAAATCTATTAAATAATCAGCGACTTTTATAACATCTAAATTGTGTTCAATTATCAAAACAGTATCGCCATTATCAACAATTCTATTCAATATGACTAATAATTTCTTTATATCATCAACATGCAAACCTGTAGTAGGTTCATCTAATATAAATAAACTTTTTCCAGTAGGTTTCTTTTGTAATTCTTTAGCAAGTTTAACACGACTTGCTTCACCACCAGATAAAGTAGGAGCACTTTGACCTAATTTAACATATGATAAACCTACATCTACTAACATTTGTAATTTATCTCTTACTTTAGGTACATTGCTGAAAAATTCTAAAGCTTCACTAACTCTCATTTCTAAGACATCAGCAATACTTTTACCTTTAAACTTAATACTTAATGTTTCACTATTATATCTAGTTCCGTGACAAACGTCACAAGGAACATATACATCTGGTAAAAAGTGCATTTCTATTTTTTTAACTCCATCTCCAGAACAAGCTTCACATCTTCCACCTTTAACATTGAAAGAGAACCTACTCTTACTATAACCTTTTATTTTACTTTCTTTCATTTCAGCAAAAACATCTCTTATATCGTCAAATACACCAACATATGTAGCAGGATTACTTCTAGGTGTACGTCCTATTGGATCTTGAGTAATATCAACTACTTTATCTATATTATCTAAACCCTTTATTTCTTTAACTTTACCTGGAATATCTTTGCTATTATATAATTCTTTTCTCAAAGTTTTATAAAGTATTTCATTTACCAAAGTACTTTTTCCACTACCACTTACTCCTGTTACAACAGTTAAAGTATTAAGTGGTATCTTAACATTTATATTCTTTAAATTATTTTCTTTAGCACCTCTAATATCAATAAATAAACCATTACCACTTCTTCTATTTTTAGGAACTAAAATGCTTTCTTTTCCACTTAAATATCTACCTGTAATACTATTATCATTTTTCATTACCTCTTCTGGTGTACCAGCTGCTACAACATATCCACCATTTTCTCCAGCTTTAGGGCCAATATCGATTAAATAATCAGCAGCTCTCATAGTATCTTCATCATGTTCAACAACAATTAAAGTATTACCTAAATCTCTCATTTCTTTTAAAGAATTAATTAATCTCTCATTATCTTTTTGGTGCAACCCTATACTAGGTTCATCTAAAACATATAAAACTCCACTCAATCTACTGCCAATTTGAGTAGCTAATCTAATACGTTGACTTTCACCACCACTTAAAGTTCCAGCACTACGATTTAAAGTTAAATATGATAAACCAACATTATTTAAGAAGTTCAATCTTGATTTAATTTCTTTGATTATTAATTCGCTAATTTTAGTTTGTTCCTTATTTAATTTCAAATTATCAAAAAATACTATTAAATCAGATATACTCATACAAGTTAATTCATATATATTCTTTTTACCTACTAATACACTTAAAACATCTTTATTTAACCTAGCACCTTTACATTTAGGACAACTAGTTTCTACCATATAACCTTCTATCCATTCTCTAATCCAAGTACTACTAGTTTCAATATACCTACGTTCTAAATTATTAACAAATCCTTCATAAAAATCTTTAGTATATCTTTTATTACCATTTTTACTAACATATTCAAAATTTATTAACTCATTTGTTCCATATAATATAATATCTAAATCATCTTTATTCATATCTTTAACAGGTACACTTAAATCTATATTATAATGTTTGGCAACAGTTAATATATTAGTTAAATATATATTTTGATCCAAATTCAAAGGTTTTATAGCACCATCTAAAATACTTTTACTTTTATCTGGAATAATTAAATCAATACTTATATTTTGTTTAACACCTAAACCTTTACATTCTGGACAAGCTCCATAAGGAGCATTAAAAGAGAACAATCTAGGTTCTAATTCAGGTAATGAAAAATCGCATTCTGGGCAAGCATAATGTTCACTCATAACAAATTCTTTATCTCCAATAACATTAATTACTACTCTTCCATTACTCAACTTTGAAGCAGTTTCTATACTATCAAATATTCTACTTCTATCTTCATCTCTTAAAACAATTCTATCAACAACTACCAATATTGTATCTTTTTTATTTTTTTCTAATTTAATATCTTCACTTAAATCTCTATTCTCACCATTAACTCTAACTCTAGTAAAACCCTTTTTTCTTAAATCATCTAATACTTTTTCATGAGCACCTTTTTCACCATATACTACCGGAGATAATATTTCTAATTTACTTCCAGTTTCCAAATCAAATATCTTATTTGTCATTTCTTCTATACTTTGACTTTTAATAGGTATCTTATGTTTAGGACAATAAGGTACACCGATTCTAGCATACAATAAACGAAAATAATCATATATTTCAGTAACAGTTGCAACAGTACTTCTAGGATTTTTGTTAGTAGTTTTTTGATCAATAGATATACTAGGACTTAATCCTTCAATTGAATCAACATTTGCCTTATCAGTTCCACCTAAAAACTGTCTAGCATAACTAGATAAACTTTCTACATATCTTCTTTGACCTTCAGCATATATAGTATCAAAAGCTAAACTACTTTTCCCACTACCACTTACTCCCGTCATAACAACTAACTTATTTTTAGGTATTTCTATATCTATATTTTTTAAATTATTTTCTCTAGCACCCTTAACAATAATCTTATCCATACTAACACCTCTTTGCCCTATTATTCTACCACAAATTTTAAAAAATAAAATAATAATTGTTATAAATAAAAACATATGATATTATAAGAACCAGGTGATTTTATGACAAATTGGAACAAAGAAACAATTAAAAGACAAATTAATTATTTAAATCAAATAAACTTTGACAAAAATATAAAAAAAGAAGAAATAAATATTCTTAAAAATATGAAAAAATCAAGTACATTAATAAGAAAACAAAAAGATATTATGTCTACAGAAGAAATTGAATATGAAAAATTTAAAAATATAGAAAATATAATAACAAATATAATTAAAAAATATAGTAATGAAGATATTATTATATACCCTTATCATAATATTTACACAAGAGAAGAAGATATTTTAAATTTTGTTAAAAAAATGATGAAAACAATCAACCCTAAATGGTTAAAAAATATAGAATATTATTTAAACAATAAAGATTTTATAAGTATAAATAAAAACAATAATAACTTCACAATATTCTTAAGATACATACATCAAATATATATATCTTTAAATAAAGAAAATACAATAGAAGATTATATAACTCCTATACATGAATTTATGCATGTAAATACTATTATTATGAATCCTGATTTTTATTTCACAATAGAAAATGAAATACCAAGTATCTTAATGCAATTAATTACATCTTATGAAATGAAAGAAATGCATTTTCATTATAGAGAAAATATAAAATCAGAATTAAATTACTTTAATTATATAAAAGAATTAATAAACAGATTAAATACAAGAATAACTTTAATTAAAAAAAATATCCCGGATAATACAAAATTAGGATATTATTATTACAATGGATTTAATAATAAAGATATAGATACATTATATAAATATGATATGACTACTATGTTATCAACAGTAATTGCATATTTTATAGCAATAGAACTATTTGAAATATATAAGAATGATAAATTAACATGCATAAATTTAATAGAATATATTATAAAAAGTAAAGATACATTAAAAACTAAACTAAATAATTCACAAATAATTCCTTTAACAAATGATAATAATTATATTAAACAATTAAAAAAAGAATATATTATAAGTAGTCAATAATATATTCTTTTTTTATTGATTTTGGTTTATCAAAATCTTTATAAGTATCAATTATTTCTCTTGCTTTATTTGATTCAATTATACCATATTGACGTTTTATCATATTATATAACGAATTATAAAAATTATCAGAATGAAAACAAGAATTATTATTAATTAAAGAATACGTTAACATATTAAACATAAATATATCTATATCTTTATCAATACCATTATTTTTAAAATACTCTAAAAAATTATTCCAATAAAGTATTTTATTCATATTTTTATTATTTAAATCTATAGTAGTATCAAAATCAATTAATTTCATATTATTACAATAATCAGGTATTATAAAATTCCAAGGTGTAATATCACAATGTATTGAATTATATTTATTATGAAATTTTTCAACTAACTTTCTAGCTTCTTTTAATAATCTAATTTTATCTTCATAACTTAATTGATACATATCTGTAATAGTTTTACCAGTATATAAATCCGTAATATAACCTTTAAATGTATCATCATTAGGCATTTTATAAATAAATGTATCCGGTATCAAAATATCACTATCATATCCTTTACTTGATAAATTAATAATATTATCTTTGATCATTTTAACATATTCATTATCATAAAATTCTTTATAAGCAACACTTCCACCATCAAAATAATCAGCATAATAAACACTTGCATTACTACCATTACCTATTTCATGATATTTTTTTATACTTCCTAAATAACTTCTATTTGCCATTATATTCCCCCACAAATTTATCTAATATTTTAATAATTTCTGAAATACTTTTAGCAGAACAAATCTCCTGTTTTACTTTTGCTCCACCAGTAACTCCTTTTAAATACCAAATTGCATGACTTCTTATTTCTAACAAAGCAACTTTTTCATTTTTTGTTTCACTTAATAAATTTAAATGTTTTTGTAGCATTTCAATCTTATCATTTAAACATATATTATTTTCATAACTACCCGTTTCTAAATAATCTATACAATTTTTAATTATCCAAGGATTTCCTAACACAGCACGACCAATCATTACTGCATCACATCCTGTTTCATCTAACATTTTTTTTGCAAGTATAGGACTAGTAACATCACCATTACCAATAACCGGAATGTTAACACTCTCTTTTACTTTTTTTATTAAACTCCAATCAGCTTTACCACTATAACCTTGACTACGAGTTCTTGCATGTAATGTAATTGCACTAGCTCCTGCTTTTTCTACGATTTTAGCAACTTCAACACAATTTATGTTTTCACTATCCCAACCACTTCTTATTTTTACAGTAACAGGTACACTAACAGCATTCACTACAGCACTAACAATTTCTCCTATTTTTTGAGGATCTTTAAGTAGAGCACTACCTGCTTGACTTCTTAATGCTATCTTTGGAACAGGACATCCCATATTAATATCTATTATATCTGGATGCATAATATTTTCTATTTTTTTAGCAGCTTCAACAAAAGATGTAACATCACTTCCAAATATTTGTTGTGCAATTGGTCTTTCTTCATCACTCATTTCAAGTAAATCTAAAGTTTTTTTATTATCAAAACATATTGCTTTATCACTAACCATTTCTGCAAATATAAGACCACAACCCATACTCTTGATTATTCTTCTATAACTAGAATTACTAATACCGGCCATAGGTGCCAAAACGATTCTATTTTTAATCTCAACATTACCTATATTCCACACAAAAAACCACTCCCAATTAAGTGAACTTAGTTTAACAAAAATTAATTATTAAGTCAAATAAAAAATGTTATAAATATTTTTTTAACATTTCTACATTTTCTTGTTGAAATTTTCTAAAATCTTTCGCCAAATTTATAATATCTTTTTTTGCATCACCACTAAAATTATCTATCTTTTTACTAATACTTAATACTCCCATTGTAAAACCTTGTATTAACATATCAGCAACTCTAGAATCACTATTATCTTTCATAAATTCCATATTAATACCCATAGTACTACCTAATTTACTTACAATAGATTTTTTATCTATATCAAACTTATATTCTTTCATCATCTTTTTTGTCTTTTTTAAAAATTCTTCATATCCCTTTAATTCACCTTCAACAACTTTTTTTATTTTATTATCTGTTTTATTTAACTTTCTTATTAACGTAGTCAAACTACTTATACCCATATCAGCATCTTGATATATTAATGTTAATAATTCTTTATTCTCATCCATAGTATACCTCCACTATTATTATGTACTTAATTAATATTTATATACAAAAAAAATCAGAAACTAAGTTCATAATCTATCATACCTACTTCATCTATTTTAGCAATAACATATTCATTATCTATATCAAAGTACTTACCACTTACTGGATTATATATTCTACTATCTAATAAACCACAATCACTTATAACATTTAAACCAATTTTAACTTCATCATTCTTCATCAATAAATTATAACTATCTTTACCACATGAATATTTTAAATATACATCAGTAGCCTTTACAACTTTCTCTCTAACTTCTTCTAATTGATCAGCTCTAGATTCTTTAAAAACAGTATTTATTTTAGGCAACATAAGTACTCCTATAATACTCAATATAGCAACAACACTTATTAATTCAATTAAAGTAAATCCATTTTTATTCATCAATAATCAACTCTTTCTAAATAAAGTCCACTAGCAGGTACAGTCATGTAATTATATTTATTATATTGGCTATCTAACATATCTTTTAACATAACACCAGTTATTTTCCCTTTACCAACTAACATTAATGCTCCAACTAAATTACGTACCATATATCTATAAAAACTTTTACCAACAAAAGTAATATACAAATAATTATTTTCTTTTAAAAATTTTATATCATATATTTCACTATTATAATTATCTCTATCCCCACTAACAAAAGCTTTAAAAGAATGTTTACCTAATAAACACTTACTAGCATCAATCATACTATCTATATCCAAATTATTACAATAATTATATAGATAATCATTTTTAAGTACATCAAACTCGCCTAAATTAATTATATATTTATACTTTTTTCTTTTAACATTAAATCTAGCATGAAAATCATCACTAACTATATCACAATCTGTAACATACATATTTGGCATAACTATAGAATTTATAGCATTAATAAGTCTTTTAGGTGGTACATTAACATCTAAATCAAAATGACATCTTTGCCCTAAAGAATGAACACCACGGTCAGTTCTACCACTTCCTTTAACATATACAAGACCTTTATTTATTATACTTAAAGCATTTTCTAATTCACCTTGCACGGTCATATCATTATTTAATTTTTGAAATCCAAAAAACTTACTCCCATCATAACTAACAGTTATTAAATATCTCATGACAAACTCCTATAAATATCTTTCAATAACTCTTTATTATCATAATTATAAGATAACTTTGCTTTATTTTTATTCGCTAATCTAATAAACTTAATTATTTCAGGATAATTTAATTTAACTCTACTTTTATAAAGATCTAAATACTCACCATTAAATACTATATTACCATCTTCAAAAACAATTATATTACTACACAACATATTTAAGAATAATATATCATTACTAATTACAATTAATGTACCATTATATTTTCCTTTTAAATAATTAATTATTCTCTTCTTATATTTATAACTTAAACCTTTATCAAAATAATCAAATACAATAGTATTCTTATTATTTAATATTACATAAACAAATAATACTAACTTAAATTGTCCTTTACTTAATTGATTAATCTTCTTTTTTAATAAACTATAACTAATTTCTAAAGAAGAAAATATTTCTAATATATTACTATCTAATTTTAACTTATATCCATTTAAAAATCTTCTAACTGTCCATTCATCATCATATGTTATTCCAAATAAATCAACACCATTATTAACTAAATCAACCTTATCTCCATAAATACCAGTAAAAGAGTTTTTCTTAACTAAACTATTATATTTATTACTATACATTATTTCCATAATATATCCACTAACTCCTTACTAATCAAATGATTCTCACTAATCAAACCATAACTTTTTAACAAATTATTAATATCATTTATAAAAGGCAATTCTAAACCTAATTCTTTAAACATAACTTCATTATTTAAAACTATCTCAGTTTTATCAAATATTACTTTTTTTCCTTTATTCATTACAAGTATTTTATCAAACAATAATAGTTCTTCACTATTACTAGTAATATTTAAAAAAGTAATATTATTAGTCTTTATATAATTTAATATTTTTACTTTTCTATCTTGACTTAAATAAGTTAATAAATCATCACAACAAAATAAATCAGGATTAATAATTAATAATGATAGTATTTTAAAGAATATCCTAGTACAAACATCCATATCAATAAATGTTTCACTTCTATATTTTTCTAAATCAAAATAACTAATAAAATTATTTAATCTATTTTCTATTTCTAAATTATTTAATTTAAGTATTTTTAAATAATAAACTAATTCATCAAATGGAGTACTAGTATTATATATATTATCATCAAATACACAAACTATATTATTACGTTTATAATCAAGATTAAAATTATTAATACTCTTATCATCTATAAATATATTATCATTCTTAAATTTACCACATATCATCTTTAAAATAGTAGTTTTACCACAACCAGTAGGACCAATAATACTTACTAATTCACCAGAATCTATATTTATATTTAAATTTTTAATTTTTAAATTTTGCATACAATCACCAACTAAATTTATTATATCATAAGACATTTTAAAAGCATGAAAAAAAGTGAGTTAAATCACTTTATTTTTATTCTTGTGCTTCTCCACAGTTTGTACAAAACTTGCCAGTTACTTCTGTACCACATTTTTTACATTTTTTTGTTTCTGTTACTAATGGCGTTCCACAATTAGCACAAAATTTTCCATCAACTGGATTTCCACATTTAGGACATTTATTAATGCTAGCATTATTATTTTGATATGGATCAACATTTGTTGTAGCATTTGCTGCTGGAGCACCTTGATTAGTAACTCCACCAATCATTCCACCACTAGCCATATTCATCATACCAACACCCATAAATCCATTTTGAGAACCATTTGCATTATTAGCAGCATCTTGAACTGCATTTGCATAAGCACCAACCAATGTTCCTTGTTGCATCATAGTATTACTACTTAATTCATAATTATCTATTTTCTTTTCACTTTCTTCATCTAATGTTACAGATTCAACAGTAAATCCAACTAAACATAAGCCTCTTTTTCTAATTGGTTCATCAAATACTTTTTCATCCATGATTTTTTTGATATTATCAGTTTGACTAGGTAATTCTAATACAGGAACCTTATGTTCGCTATTACCTAATTCATTTAACACATTTTGAAATGAACCAATTACTTCACTTCTCATTTGTTCAGTTAAATCATCTTTTCTAAATACATCACATGTACCAGCAATTTCTCTCATAAATACAGCTGGATCATTTACTTTAAATGTATACTTACCAAAACATTTAACTTCAACTCTTAAAGGACTTAAAGAATTTGTCATTTGATTTGGAATTGGATGAGACCAATCTTGAAATGGAACAGGATTTGGTGTACCAAATTTATTATTAATAATTTCTTTACTATTTATAAAGAATACTGCTTGTTCTTTACTAACAGCACCATTATAATTAAATCTATTCCACATTTCTTTAAATACCGCACCGAATTGTCCAGCAAAGAATGATGGACTACTTGATTCATCAAAAGTAAATATACCTTCTTCTGCAGTTGCATCTAATATTTTTCCACTTTGAAAAATTACTGCAATTTGTCCAGGTGCTACCTGAATAGCACTACTTTTAGAAATTACACCGTTAGGTGTAGATACTTTAACCATTAAAGTATCATTGTCCATATTATCACATTTAATATAATCTTTCCATTGATCATGTAATGTACTTCCTACAGCACTTACTGCTGCTTTAATTAAACCCATTTATCTTACCTCTTCTCTACTAACTAAAGATTATCATAATTAATAACCTCTTTCAATAAATAATACATAACTTTACGTACAATTATTACTAAAAAAAGAAGTAATCACTTCTCTTAATTAAAATTTGAATTATTATTTTATTGATTAATATATTGATTAGATTGATTCATATTTTGATTATTTATTATAGTACTCCCACCATTATAATAATCAGTAGGCAAATTACCAGTAATCCTATTTATTTCAAAATCTATAAAATAATTATTAGGATTACTTTCATCAATTACTAAATCTACCATTCCATCAGCATCAAATGATTTTCTATCATGTCTTGCATCACCATCTAATTGTATTACTGTACCACTTGGTAAAATATAATCAATAACAGGCTTTTTAATTCTTACATTATTTACAGTCATTCCAGTATCAACTAAACGATATGGTAATTTTTTAACTAATTTTCCAGTTTTATTTAATTCTTGAATAGTTTTTACTCTTTTATCTATTTTCTTCATATTTAAAACTGCCACAACTATAAAAATAATTGGAATTATTAAAGCAATCAAAATTATATAATTACTAGATTTAGAATATTCAGTCATACATGTAGATGGAGACGAAGATTTATAATATACTTTTTTATTGTTAGTACCAGGATTAATACTTGATGAAGAATCAGAACTGCAAGAATACATAGTACCATCAACAGTATAATAATAAGTTGGTGAATACATTCTATCTCCATCATTATCATTATGTGATTTTACCTCAACTCTATCAGAAATAAATTCTTTATCTAAACCTTTTAATTTAACAAAACTAGATATAACTATTGATCCAAATATAGTTAAAAATAATATTCCAACTACAAGAAACATCAAAAAAAATTTCTTACCTTTCTTAACATTTGTTAAATCAATATCATACATAAAATACACTCCTATCTAATAAAATAATATCACAAACAAATTATTCTTTTTAAAAAAATATTTGATAAAAATACTTTACATTCTAAAACATAAAAAAATGCAATACTTTTTCCACAAATATATTGCATTTTTTATTATAATATTTAACCATAATAAATAAAATTAAAAAATAGTGTCTCATTACTATATAATTCTTTTTTATCCACAAAAAAGAAGCATTTAAATTAAAATGCTTCTCAAGTATTATTCTACAATATTTTATAATTTATATAAAATTATTTAATATCGTAAATAACAGTACTCAAATAATACTCGTGAGTACACTATTATTATTAATTAAATTAATTATTTTATTATACCAGTTTTTTCCATTTCTTTATTTTCTACTTTAACATTTAAACATAACCCTATAACAAATATATAACATAACCAATAAATCCATAACATTAATATTGCTATAGTACTTAAACTACCATAATATTTATCATAAGCATTAAAATTATTAATCCAACCACTATATAAATAAGTAGCAATTACCCAAAAAACAGTAGTAAATAATGCTCCTAAATTAAATCCTCTATCACTAACTTCTTTATCAGGAGCCATAACATATATAGACTTTATAAAGAAATATATTATAATCCATGTAATAGGACCTCTTATAATAGCAAGTATTGGATCTATTATAACTTTTATATTAAAATAATCAAAACTAGATATTATTTTATTACCAAGTAATGGAACTATTAATATAAATATATATAATATACATAAAAGTAATGTCATAAGCATTGCTTTTATTCTTCTTTTTAAATAATTAGTTTGTTTTATACCATATATTTGATTACTAGCAACTATAACACTACTAGCACCATTAGCTGCTATAAAAAACATAATTACAATTACTGAAATATATTTAAAACTCAAATTATTACTAAATAAACTAGGTATTATTAAATCAAATTTAACAGAAGTAAATATTTTACCCAATAAATTAGATATAGCCGAAACACTTACTCCAAACATATTACCTATTCCAGAAATAATAGATAATATAGGAACAACACTAAGTATCACAAAGAAAGCAAGTTGCCCCGGTAATACCATCATTTCTGGCTTACAAATAATCTCCCAAACTTTACCAAAAAAATCTTTGAAATATTTTCTATTTTTTTTAAATACTTTAGATAATAAATCATAAATTTTATTTTTCATCATTATCCTCAAAAGTTTCTTTATTTTTTCTCATTAATATAGTTGCTTCATTAAATGCATCTTCTACTAATTTTAAATCATCTTTAATCATACTGAAACCAACAGCAACTCCATATTCATATGGTAGCTTTTTAAATTCTTTTAATAATTTTTTAATATAACTTACAACTCTTTTTTCAGTATAACCTACAAGATAAATCATAAATTCATTACCATCAGTTCTTAAAAGTTCACTATTTTCTAATTGAGTTTTAAATAAAATATTAGCAGCAGCCTTTATTTGTTTATCTCCTTCTTCATGACCAAAAGTATCATTTAAATATTTAACATTGTTTAAATCTAAAACTATAACACATTGAGGATAAACAGTATTTTGATTCCATATTTCTATTCTATCATTTAAATAATTTCTGTTTTTTAAACTAGTTAACATATCAACATATCTTATTTTTTCATTATTTTTAACTTTAGTATTTAATACTACTTTTTTCTTATTTTTTATTAACAAATATGTACCAATTAATAATACTATAATTAATAAAATAATGTATTTAGCAAGTTTAACACTTTTACTACCTGCTTCATAATTTTTAAAATACTCTTTTAAACTACTATCAATAACTTCTTTCTTATTTAAAGTATTTATATAACTACTAAATAATCTTTTAAATTCATCACTACCATTAACTCTAAAATAATAACTATTATCAAAAGTACTTTCTAATAAAATATGTGTATTATTTAAATCATCTATCAAATAATTATCATATATATATTTATCAACTAAAACATAATTATCTTTCTTTATTAATCTTTTTACTTTATTAACTTTATCATATGTTTTTATAGTTATATCATTATAATTAGATAAATACTTATATAATAATGAATTTTCTTGTACATATATAGTACCTTTAAATGATTTTAAGCTATCTATACTTATATTATTATTTCTATTAGAAATTAAATAATAATCTATATTATAATTAGCATTAACTAACTCATAATCATTATCGTAATTATATTGATCAAAATATACATCTACTTTCTTTTTAGTAATATCATATTTTAAATCCTTAAATTTTCTAACTTTAGTATATTTAAAATCTATTCCACTAAATTCACTAAATGAATTTAAATATTCACTAACTATACCACTAAATTTTCCACGAGTTAATAAAGCATAAGGTTGATTAACTACATATTCAAAATTATAAGTCTTATCAGTTAATTTATCTTGTTTTAAATCACTAATATTTAAATTATTAACAAATAATTTATAATTATTTTTATTATATGATTCACTATACTTAGTATCTATCCAAGTATTATAAAATTTAGTAATAATAGAATTTAAAGTATTATCTCCACTCAAATGTATATAGTAATATACTTTAGCATCATTAAAGAAATAACTAATATTTAGTCCATCACTAATTATTTTATCTTTATATTGAGTAAGAGGAACAATAATATAATCTATTTCTCCACTATTTAAATTCTTAAATAATTCATCACTAGAATTATAAGTTTTTATATTCCCACTTAAATTATAATATTCACTAACATATTTTAAACCATCACTAATTATACCAATATTTTTATTACTTAAATTATTAATATTAGATACAGAAACATTATTTTTATCTACTAACACATAATAATCTATATCAATTAATAAATCTCTATTATCATAATTAGTACTTACATTAAACCCTAATGAATCATTATTATTATTAATAGAATATACAGTACTATTTAATTTTAAACTTAAGTCTTCTTCTAAATCATTAATAAAATCAAAGAATACACCCTCTCCACTTTTACCAAATATATTAATATCGTTAGGTACAAAAATAGTATATATACTATTTTTATTATTATTAATCCAAGTTTTTTCAGTAATACTTAAACTATTTTCATTTTTAAATACTTTATAAAATCCAAATATCCCTAATGTTAATACTAATATAACAACAATACTAATTATTATTATTTTTTTAAATTTTTTCATTCTACCACCTTCTGAACATATTTAGTCCATCTAATAGTTGTATTACCTACTTTTAAAGATCCCATAATTGGAAAGTTTTCATCACCAGGTTCTTTATTATCTACATTAAATTCAATATCAAAATAGTTTCTAACATCTTCACTAAATAATTCTAGAGAAGATTGAGCAATTGCTTCAGCATCACTATGTTTTCCACTATTTAATATAATGTTAACATAAATAAGTTTACCTTCTATATTTAGTTCAACCTTATTAACTAATTCATTAGATGTAATACTATCTTCAACTTTTTTAATATCATCATCTTTAAGCATTACACTCTCTCTACCTTCTAATCTATTTCCATATTTATCTTTAGTAGTTTGCCCTAAAAAATAGAAAATAACACCCACTAAAATAGATACAATACATACAATTGATACTATCATTAATATAGAATATACTCTATTTCTCTTATAAAACTCTTTAAATTTTTTGAACATTTATTCCACCTCTTTAATACTACCATTATACAATATAATTAATAACTAATCAATTTGAAAAAAATTCACCTAAGTGAATTTTATAACATACTATCTAATTTATCTTCATCCCATATTTCTATACCAAGACTAACTGCTTTTTCATATTTAGAACCAGCATTTTCACCAACTATTACTATATCAGTTTTTTTACTTACTGATTCACTAGTAGTTCCACCATTATTTTCAATAATTTCTTTTATTTCATCTCTACTATATTTCTTTAAAGTCCCAGTAACAACAAATTTTTTGTTAATAAAGTTAACGTTTTCAACAACATCTTCTCCAATGTAGTTCATATTAACACCAATATTTTTTAAATTGTTAATAAGTACTATGTTTTCCTCATTATTAAAAAATTCAAATATACTTTTAGCTAATATTGGCCCTATATCTCTAATATTATTTAATTCTTCATAATTTGCTTTCATTAAATTATCAATATTTTTATATTTTTTAGCAAGTATTTTAGCATTCTTCTCACCAATACCATTTATTCCTAAAGCAAATATTAATCTTTCTAAACTATTAGACTTACTATTTTCAACACTTGTTATTAAATTATTAACACTCTTATCTCCAAAACCTTCTAATTCAATTAACAAAGTCTTTTTATCTTTCAAATCATAAATATCTTCAATTTTTTTAATAAATCCCATATTATAAAAATCTTCAATTATTCTTTCTCCTAAACCATCAATATTCATTGCTTTTCTACTTACGTAATGTATTAAAGATTCTATATTTCTTTTAGGACAAGCATCATTATGACAAAAATAATCTATTCCAGATTTACTTATTTCCAAATCACTACCACATATAGGACACTTCTTTATCATAACAAAATCTTTTTCAGTACCATCACGTCTATCAATTATAGGATTTACAACTTCTGGTATTACATCACCAGCTTTCCTAATACTTACTATATCACCTATTTTAAGACCTTTATCTAAAACATACTGTTCATTATGTAAAGTTGCTCTTCTAATTGTACTTCCTTGTACTAAAACAGGTTCCAAAACAGCATTAGGAGTAATCTGTCCTGTTCTACCAACAGTAAATATAATATCTTTTAACTTAGTTAATACTAAAGTAGCAGGAAATTTATAAGCAGTTGCCCATTTAGGATATTTTAAAGTATATCCTAATTCTGTCTGTATATTAATATCATTTACTTTTATTACTACACCATCAATATCATATGGTAATTCACTTCTTATACTACCTTTTTCATTTATAAAATCTAATATTCCATTAACATCACTTACTAAACGATTATTAGGATTAGTCTTAAAACCTAATTCCTTCATAAATTCTAATGCTTCCATATGTGTTTTTATTCCATAATCCAATGGATTAGGTAAATGATATATGAATGTATCTAATTTTCTTTGTCTTGCAATATTACTATCTAATTGTCTTATTGAACCAGCAGCAGCATTTCTACAATTTTGAAATAAAGGCAAATTCTGTTCACTACGTAATTTATTTAATTCTTCTAAAACTTTTTTAGACATAAATATTTCTCCACGTACTTCTATATCTATATCTTTATTAAGTCTTAATGGAATTGATTTAATAGTTTTAGCATTATGAGTAATATCTTCTCCAACAACACCATCACCACGTGTAGCAGCACTTACAAACTTACCATTCTTATACTTTAAAGAAA
>CAKORH010000005.1 GCA_934101235.1 uncultured Bacilli bacterium
TTTATATTCATTTTTATAAAAATGAATATAAATATTATAATGTAAATATCAAAAGATTCAAACTTATCAAACCTAATCAATTTACTACTCAGTATTATACGTGATATAATATTTCCTCAAAAGAGGAAATATTATGAAAGAAAAAATAAAAAATTTAATATATGAGCAAGTAAGAGATGGTAAATGTTATATTAATGGGACACCATTTTCTAAATACCAAAAATGTTATCTAAATACAAATGAAAAAATAAGTGGTTATATAAACACTATACATGGTAAAAAAAGAGCATTAACAGTATTAGCGAGTGGAGATCATTTACTCAATTTAATCAATAAAGGAATTAAAGAAATTGATACATTTGATACTAATTTGCTAACAAAATATTATGTTTTTGGTTTAAAATTTGCTATGATTCGTAAATATGATTATAAAGATTATTTAATAACATATAAAAAACTTATAGATAAAAATACATCTTTAGAAGAAATTACGTCAATATTAAAAGATTTATTAAAATATATGAATAACTTTTATAAAAATTTTTGGGAATATATTATAGAATACAATTATAAAATACAAAAAAATAATATTAATAGTTTAAATCTATTTGAAATGTTATTTATATGTTTTAATAATTTAGAAAAAAACATAAACAATAATTTATATTTAGCAAGTAAAGAAGAATACAAAAAAACTAGAGAATTAATAAAAAGAGCTAAAATAACATTTAAAAATGAAGATGCTTTAATTTTAGATAGATTATACAATGATACATATGATGTATGCATGTTATCTAATATATTAGATTATTTTGGTAATTTTTATAGAAGAAATAATAAAAACTTTAATTATAAAGAATTGGATGATTATAAAAACAGAATATTAAATTTAATTGACAAAGATGGTATATTATTTTTAAAATATATATTTAATTATGGTGTAAAAGATTGCTATGCAAAAAAAGTATTTATAACTTCTGATATAAGTACTAGTGAATTTACAAATGAAACAATAATATCAATTGATAAAGATACAATAAAAGATGGAATGATATTAGTTAAAAAATCAAACTAATATCTTTTTTATTTTCTTTGCATTTAAATAAATTATCAAATATATATTTATTATTTCAGATATTAATAATCCATATAAACCTATATGTAATAAACTAAATAAGAATAATGTTAATAATTTTATTATTGTAGTTATTATAGTAACAGTCATTGTATACTTAGCATAATTTAATGCTTGTAAAGTACTTGCAAGTGGACCTTCTAAATATAAAAATACAAAGAATGGACATAAAAACTTAATATATTCACTTCCACTTGTAGTTTTAAATACAATAAGTAATAACTTATCTGTAAAAATATAAACAAAAGTATTAGATATTAAACCAATTAAAAATGATATAATTAATGCTTGTTTTAAACGTTTCTTTACATGTTTTTTATTATCTTTATACTTAGATATTTCAGGTATCAATGAAGTATTTAATGCAAGAACAAAGAATGATGGAATAGTTAATAAAGATAAAACATATGCATTATATATTCCATATTCAGTTAATATAAAATTATTATCATAACCAACTAACGTTAAAGTAGCAGTTAAAATAATGGGTTCAAAAAAGTAACCAATATTACCTATTATTCTACTAGATGTAGTAGGTATAGCAATAGACATAATATCTCTAATAACTTTTATATCAGGTTTTAAATCATTTAATCTTATAGAAAAATCTTTAGGAGCAAAAAATAAAAATATAATAATAGATATAATTTCTGATAAAATATTAAATAATATATACACAGATACAGTAACTATAGTTCCATATTTTAAAATCTTAGGTAAAAATATAACTATTATAATTAACCTAAATATTTGTTCTATAATATTTGATACTGTATGAGGTAACATTTTTTGTTTACCAAAAAAATAACCTCTTATAATACTAGATAAAGATATGAAAGGTAGAATAAATGCAATAGATATAATAGGATAATAAGTATCTGGATTTTTAAGTAAAGTATTAGATATATATGGTGCAGTTAGAAATATAATTATAATTAAAAATAAATTAATAAGTAATGAAGCTGGAATAATAGAAAATAATATCTTTTTACTATTAACTTTATTTTGAGCAATCAAGTTGCTAATAGCAAGAGGTAATCCTAAACTTGCAAGCGTAATTAATAATGAATATGTAGGCATGATAATACTATATAAATTAATTTCATTTTGAGAAACTGTTCTAGTAAATATAATCTTTATTATAAAACCTAATAACTTAGTAAATAAAGAACCTATCATAAGTATAATTGTTGATTTAACAAATTTATTTTTCATATTTAAATATATGATTTAAATATTATTTTAAAACTGATATAATATTGATGGTGATAGAATATGAAAATAGGTTTAATAACAGAAAATAGTCAATGTACTAAAAATAATATTATTTATGAAAGTTTAAAGAATGCTGTTGATTATGAAATAATTAATTTTGGAATGTTAGAAAATGATAACGAATTAACTTATGTACAAGCAGGACTTTTATCTGCAATATTACTAAATAGTAAATGTGTAGATTTTATAGTTACTGGATGTGGTACTGGTATAGGTGCCATGATGAGTTTGAATTCATATCCAAATGTAACATGCGGTTTAGCAGAAAATGATGTAGATGCCTATTTATTTAATAGAATAAATGCTGGTAATGCTATAAGTATTCCATATGCTAAAGGCTTTGGATGGGGTAGTGAATTAAATTTAGTTAATATTTTTGTAAAATTATTTAGTGATGGTTTTGGTAGTGGTTATCCAAAAGAAAGATATGAAAGTGAATCTAAAAATAGAAAATTATTAAATGAAATTAAAAATGTAACTCATAAAAGTATGATGGATATTTTAACTAGTATAGATCAAGAATTTTTGTATAATACTATTAATAGAAAACAATTTATAGATTATTTTTTTGAACATAGTAAAGATAAAGAAATAACTGAATATTTAAAAAATGTATTAAATACTAAAAAAAGTGATTAAATGTATTGCAAAAGATAAAATTATTTGATAATCTTAATATGTAGGGTAAAGCCCTAAATAATACAGTAGAAAATGGGAGGAAATTTAAATGTCAAAAACTGAATTAGTTGAATTCATTGCTGCAGAAGCTGGATTAACAAAAGCTGATGCTACAAGAGCTTTAGATGCTACTTTAGCTGGAATTCAAAAAGGATTAAAAGAAGATGGAAAGGTTGCTTTAGTTGGTTTCGGTACTTTCAGTGCTAAAACAAGAGCTGCTAGAGATGGAATTAATCCATTAACAAAAGAACCTTTACATATTGATGCTAAAGTTGTTGCTTCATTTAAAGCAGGAAGCAAATTAAAAGACGCTTTAAATTAATCTTATAAGAAGTGAATATAAAAATTCACTTTTTATTTTACACTTTTTTATATTTTATCTTGATATTGACAAATTTATATATTATAATTTACTTATAATAAAGAGGTGGCTAAAATGATAACAATGTTAAGTTTTTTTGATAAATTATATAGTGATACTGATACTTTAAGAACAGTTTACATAGTCGGTGCAATATTACTATTTATATTTATAATCTTACTAATTGTAAGTATTAGAAAACCAGACAAAAAGAAAAGTAAAATTATAGAAGAACCAAAAATTGATGAAGATAATAAAACAGAAATAAAAGAGCCTAAAGAAGAGAATACAAAAGTAATTAATGAGTCTGTTACAAAAGAAGATGACATTAAAAAAGAACCAGAGCCAAAAATTGAAGAAGAGAAAGAAGAAATTATTTCATTAAATAAGGCTTTAGATACCGCATTAAAAATAGAAAAGAATGACGAAAATTCTAAAGAAGAAAAACAAGAAGAAACTAAAGATGAAGAAAAAAAGGTAGATAAAGTAACTGAACTAAGTAGTGAAATACCAGATGTAGATGACTTTGTAGATAATGTTGTTAAAAAAACATATGAAAAGAACGAACAATTTTCTTCAGTATATGTTGGTGATAATACTTCTACTATAAAATTAGATAAAGTATTAGATAATATGAATGTAGACGATAATATTAAAGAAGATATTGTCCCAGAAGAAGAAAAAACAAAAGAACCAGTAAAAAACATTTCTCTTGATAATTTAGAAGAAAATTTAAATAAAGTCGAAGAAAATAAAAAAGAAGAAATAGAAATGCCTTCAATTATAAAAAATGATGGTGATGAATCACATAAAGAAGAAAAAGTTAAAGAAAACAAATTAGAAGATTTAAAAGCATCATTAAATAAAAAAAGAGAAGAAACAGAAAAAAAAGAAGAAGATTTAAAAAGTAAATTAGATGCATTAAAACAAGAAACTAAGAAAGATGAAGTTATGAAACCAGAAGATTTACTTAATAAATTAAATTCATTAAAGAAATAATATAGCAAAAATGCTATATTTTTTTATATTTTTATTGCATACCATATATTTTTATGGTACAATTGAAATGCTTTTGAAAAAGAGCGTAATCCGCTGAAATATTATTTCAAGATTAGAATAAATAAAAATAATAGAGAAAGGATATGTGTTATGAATAATTTAATTGAAAAAATTAATAAAGAACAAATAAGAACTGATATTCCTGAATTTAGAGTTGGAGATACTGTAAAAGTTGGAGTTAGAATTACTGAAGGTAAGAAAGAAAGAGTTCAATATTTTGAAGGTATCGTATTTAATATTACTGGTGGATCTGTTTCTAAAACATTTACTGTAAGAAGAAAATCTGGATCTGTTGGTGTAGAAAGAATTTTTCCTGTTAACAGTCCTGCAATCGAAAGTATTACAGTTGTTAAAAAAGGTAAAGTTAGACGTGCTAAATTAACATTCTTAAGAGGAATGAAAAAGGATTATAAAACTAAAGAAAGAAACTAATCTTTCTTTTTTGTTTTAGATTGATTTTTAATAATCTATAAATTATAATATTATTATGATAGGAAGATGTTAAATGAAAGTATTAGTAATAACAAAAGCAGTGTATGATTATATAATACCATTAGTAGAGTATCCTAAAGATGGTGATACTTTCTATATTAATGAAGCAATTAATTCAATTTCAAATGTTGGTAGTTTGTCTGCAATAGCATTAGGAAAATACGGAGTAGATGTAAATGTTACAAGTATTATTGGAGAAGATGAAGTTGCAAAAAAAATAAAAGAAATATTTAAAAATTATCAAGTAAAAACTGATTATGTAGAAACAAATTATCAAGAAAAAACTAGTGTCAGCTATAAAATATATAATTCTAAGACTAATAGATTTACTAATATTAATGAAATTGGTTCAAAAAGTGGATTAACAAAATTTAAATATGAATTTATACCAGACGTTGTAATAATGGATGATAAAGATAATGATGCTAATTTAGCAGCATTAAACAACTATCCAGAAGCATTATTTATTTACATAGCAAATAAATTTAATAGAGAATCAAATACATATTTAAATAAATGTAAATATGTAATATCAAATTTAGAATTTGCATCTACTGCTACAGGTGTAGTAAATGGACTTAATAAAGCTAAAAATATAGTTGCATTATTTCAAAAATTCGTAGATTTATATAATAGTAATTTAATTATAAAATTAGATAATTTTGATATATTATATTGCATAAATGATGAAGTAAGATTAATAAAAAATATAAATAAAACTATAACAAACAAAGACAATGTTTATATTTCTGTTTTAATATATTTCTTAACTTTAAATTATGATATAGAAACATCGATAAAATTAACTAATAAAGTTATGTTAAATAGCCCTAGTGAATTAGACTTTATAAAAGACATTCCTGACTATAACTTTATAACTACTGCAATAAATGATTTAAATGCTGTAACTGGAAAAGTACCTAATCAAGCAAATATAAATAATAATGAAGTAGTAAATAATAATGAACAAAGTGTAATAGAAGAATTTAATTTAAATAACAATATGAATAATGCACCATCAAATAATGAAATAACTAAAGAAGCTAATAACAATGGGGTTAATAATGGAAGTGTTTAACCCTTTTTTAGATATTTTACCTAAAATTGATGTACATGGATATAATAGAGATATGATGCCTTATGTATTAGAAACTTTTATAAATGATAATCTAAAATTAAATAATAAGAAAATAGTTATTATACATGGAAAAGGAAATGGAATATTAAAAGATGAAATACACCATATTCTAAAAAAAGATAAAAGAGTAGAAAAATATTATTTAGATGGTTTTAATACTGGATGTACAGTAATTGAATTAAAATAATATATATGATAAAATACACTTTCGAAAGGAGTTTTTTATATGTTTGTAGATGAGATAGTAATAAAGATTGAAGCCGGTAAAGGTGGAGATGGATGTACCTCTTTTAGAAGAGAAAAGTTTGTTGAAATGGGTGGCCCTAACGGAGGAAACGGCGGAAAAGGTGCTGATATAATTTTTGAAACCGAAGAAGGTTTAAGAACTTTAATAGATTTAAAAATGATGAAACATATTAAAGGTGATAAAGGAGTAAATGGTAAAGGTAGCGATAGAAATGGTGCTGCTGCAGAAGATGTTATCATAAAAGTTCCACTAGGAACTACTATTACTGACTATGATACAGGACTTGTAATTGCAGATTTAACTAATGTAAGTGATAGAGTTATAGTTGCTCATGGAGGCAGAGGTGGCCGTGGAAATAAAGCATTTGCAACTCACGAAGTACCAGCACCAAGAATGAGCGAATTAGGTGAACCAGGTGAAACAAAAACAATAAAATGTGAATTAAAAATGATAGCAGATGTAGGATTAGTTGGAATGCCAAGTGTTGGTAAAAGTACAATATTAAGTATGATAAGTTCATGCAAGCCTAAAATAGGTGCATATCACTTTACAACATTAAGTCCTAATTTAGGAGTAGTTAATCTAAAAGATGGAAAAAGTTTTGTTATGGCAGATTTACCAGGATTAATTGAAGGAGCTTCTGAAGGCATAGGTCTTGGAGATAAATTTTTACGTCATGCAATGAGAACACGTGTAATAGCACACGTAATAGATATGGGTTCATTTGAAGGAAGAAGTCCAATAGAAGATTATGAAAAAATATATAAAGAACTTGAAAACTATGATGAAAGATTAATTAATAAACCTAGTATCATAATAGCAAATAAAATGGATTTACCAAACGCCAAAGAAAACTTAGAATTATTTAGAAAAAAATATCCAGATAAAGAAATATATGAAATTAGTGCAATTATGAAAAATGGATTTGATGCATTAATTATGAGACTTTCTGATATAGTAGAAAATACTGAAAAAGTTGAACTATATAAAGAAACAGATTATGTTAGTCATACACTTTATAAATTTAATGATTCTAAGCCTTATACAATAACACGTGAAAATGATTTATGGGTTATAAAAGGTAAAGAAGTTGAAACATTATTTGATATGACAAGATTTACAGAAGATGAAAGTGTTCATCGTTTTGCTAGAAAATTAAAAGGAATGGGAATAGAAGATGATTTAGAAAAAATGGGAGCAAAACGTGGAGATGAAGTAAAAATTAAAGATTACATATTCGAATTTAAAGAATAATTATAAGTGCTCGTTCAAAAAAACGAGTTTTTATATGTAAACTTTTAAGAAAAAAATAATATATATGGCCTATTTTATGATATAGTAATTATAGAATAGGAGTATATATATGAAAAGAATAATAATAATTTTAATATGTATGATTACATTATGTGGTTGTACAAAAAATGATAACGAATTAGTTATGGTAACGGAGGCTGGATTTGCACCATTTGAATTTTATGAAAACAATGAAATAGTTGGGGTAGATATAGATATTGCTAATGCTATAGCAGATAAACTAGGTAAAAAATTAGTAATAAAAGACGTTGCATTTGATTCAATAATAAACGAAGTAAAAAGTGGTAAAGCAGATATAGGAGCGGCAGGAATAAGTTATACAGAAGAAAGAAGTAAACAAGTAAGTTTTTCAAACGATTACTTTACATCAAAAATAGTAGTTATTATAAAAAATACAGAAGATGAAAATAATTTTTCAGATTTAAATAATAAACGTATTGCAGTTCAATTAGGTAGTACAGCTGATACATTCGTGACAAAAACTTACAATTCTGCCCAAATAACTAGACAAAAAAAATACTTAGCTGCAATAGAAGATCTAAAAAATGACAAAGTAGATTGTGTTGTAATGGATGAATTACCAGCAAAAGAAATAATAGAAAAAAATACAAATTTAAAAATAATGAATAAAGTATTATCTAGTGAAAACTATGGAATGGTAGTTAATAAAAAAAATAAAGAGTTACTAAATACAATAAATGAAGTTATTGAAGAATTAAAAAGTAATGGAAAAATAGATGAATACGTTTTAAATTATACTGAGTAGGTGATTTCTTGTGTTAGAGTGGATTAAAGATACATTATATTATAGTTTAATATATGATAATAGATATAAATTTATAATAGAAGGATTACTAAATACAATAGTAATTGCCTTTTTTGCCGTAATAATTGGTATTATTATAGGTATTGTTATCTCGTTAATTAGAAATTATCATGATAATACAGGTAAATTAGGAATATTAGATTTTATATCTAAATGTTACGTTAATATTATTAGGGGTACTCCAGTAATTTTACAACTGATGATAATATACTACGTAATATTTAAAAGTGTAGATATAAATATATTAATTGTTGGTATACTTGCTTTTGGTATAAATAGTGGAGCATACGTTTCAGAAATTATAAGAAGTGGTATAAATAGTATCGATAAAGGACAAATGGAAGCAGGTATTAGTTTAGGTTTAAAATATGGTACTATTATGAAAAATATTATATTACCACAAGCAATAAAAAATATATTACCTGCATTAGGTAATGAATTTATAACTCTTTTAAAAGAAACAAGTGTAGGAGCATATATAGGAATAATAGAACTTACTAAGGCTAGTGATATTATTGCATCACGTACATATGATTATTTCTTTCCATTAATTATTGTAGCAATAATATATTTATTAATGACATTGTCATTATCAAAACTAGTAAGCACTTTAGAAAGGAAACTTAGTAATGCTAGAAATTAAAAAATTAAATAAAAGTTTTAATAATAAGAAAGTATTAAAAAATATTAATTTAAACGTAATTGAAGGTGATCGTCTAGCAATAATAGGACCATCTGGTTGTGGTAAAAGTACATTACTAAGATGCATTAATTTACTAGAAAAACCAGATAGTGGAAATATATTATTTGAAGGTGTGGATTTAATAAATAATAATAGATTAAATGAAATAAGACGTCATATAGGTATGGTATTTCAATCATTTAATTTATTTGATAATCTTACAGTACTAGATAATATTACACTAGCACCTGTTAAATTAAAAATTATGGATATTACTGAAGCAACAAAAAAAGCAAAAGAATTATTAAAAAGATTTAATCTAATAGATAAAATAAACAACTATCCTAAAGAATTATCTGGTGGACAAAAACAAAGAGTAGCAATTATAAGAACTTTAATAATGAATCCAAAAATAATATTATTTGATGAACCTACTAGTGCACTTGATCCAGAAATGGTCTTAGAAGTAGAAAATGTAATAAAAACCATAGCAAATGATGGAATGACAATGATAATAGTATCTCATGAAATGAACTTTATAAAAAATGTTGCAAATAAAGTTATTTTCTTAAATGAAGGTAAAATAGTAGAAACTGGTACACCATTAGACATATTTGAAAATCCTAAAGATGAAAGTTTAAAAAAATTTATAGGATTGATAGATTTTGGTACAAAATAAAAAATAAATATGTTATACTAATTATATATAATAGAAGGAGAAAAAGCATGAGTGTGATAAATGTAAAAAGTGAAATAGCACCACTTAAAAAAGTGCTATTACATAGACCTGGTAATGAACTTTTAAATTTAACCCCTGATACATTAAGTAGATTACTATTTGATGATATACCATATTTACCAGATGCTATAAAAGAACATGAAGAATTTGTTACAATTTTAAGAAGTAATGGAGTAGAAGTAGTATTCTTAGAAGATTTAATGACTGATGTTTTAAATTTAAGTAGTGAAATAGAAGATAAATTCATAAGACAATTTATATATGAAGCAGGAATACGTACTCCAAAATATAAAACTTTAGTATATGAATACTTAAAGAGTTTTATAAATAAAAAAGAATTAGTTTTAAAAACTATGGAAGGTATAAAAATAGGAGATATAAGTAGAAAAAAACGTGAAATAGAAAAATCATTAGTTGACTTAGTTAGTGAAGAATCTGAATTTATTGCAGATCCTATGCCAAACTTATATTTTACAAGAGATCCATTTGCAAGTAGTGGTCATGGAATAATACTAAATAAAATGTATTCTGTAACACGTAACCGTGAAACTATATATGCTGAATATATATTCAATTATCATCCAGACTATAAAACTGATGTTAAAAAATATTATGATAGATACTTACCATAGCATATTGAAGGTGGAGACGTATTACATTTAAGCGATACAGTTTTAGCAGTAGGTATAAGTCAAAGAACAGAAGCTGCTGCAATAGATGAATTAGCAAAAAATATGTTTAAAGATCCTGATTGTATGATTGATACTATACTTGCATTTAATATTCCTGAAAGTCGTGCATTTATGCATTTAGATACAGTATTTACACAAATAGATTATGATAAATTTACTTATCATCCAGGAATAATGGAAACTTTACAAGTATTTGAAATTACTGAGGGAGATATTCCAGAAAGTGATGAAGATTTAAATGTTGTAGAAGTAAATGGGTCATTAGAAGAAATATTAGAAAAATATTTACATAGACAAATTACTCTTATTCCATGTGCTGGAGGAGAAAAAACTAGTAGTGAAAGAGAACAATGGAATGATGGTACTAATACTTTAGCTATAGCACCTGGTGTGGTTGTTGTATATAATAGAAATAATATAACAAACAATATATTAAGAGAAAATGGTATTAAAGTTATTGAAATGAGTAGTGCTGAATTATCTCGTGGTAGAGGAGGTCCTCGTTGTATGAGTATGCCGCTAGTGCGTGAAGATTTAAGAATGAACAATGAAATAAAAAAAGAGCAAAAAGTGAGTGATATACCCTCCTGTAGAAAGGAAGACGGAAATGAATTTGACTGGCAGAAATTTTTTGACCTTAATTGATTATACACCAGAAGAAATAAGATATTTATTAGATTTATCAAAAAATTTAAAATTAAAAAAACAAAATGGAATAACACATAATTATTTAAAAGGAAAAAATATAGTTTTATTATTCGAAAAAACTTCTACAAGAACTCGTTGTGCATTTGAAGTTGCTGGTTATGATTTAGGTATGGGAGTAACATATTTAGATCCTGGAAGTAGTCAAATGGGTAAAAAAGAAAGCATTGCTGATACTGCTAAAGTATTAGGTAGAATGTATGATGGAATTGAATATAGAGGCTTTAGTCAAAGTATAGTAGAGGAATTAGCTAGTAATGCTGGAGTTCCAGTATGGAATGGATTAACTACTGAATTTCATCCAACACAAATGCTTGCTGATATAATGACAATAGAAGAAAATTTTGGACATTTAAAAGGAATAAAATTAGTATTTATGGGAGATGCAAGAAATAATGTTGCGAACTCATTAATGATAGTATGTGCAAAAATGGGAATGCATTTTGTAGCATGTGCACCTAAAGAATTATGGCCAAGTTTAGATTTAGTTATAAAAGCAAAAGAAATAGCAGAAACTACTGGTGCAACATTAGAATTCACTAGTGATGTATCAACTGGTACAAAAGATGCTGATGTAATATATACTGATGTTTGGGTTTCTATGGGAGAACCAGAAGAGGTTTGGAGCGAAAGAATAAAATTGCTTAAAGATTATCAAGTAAATAGAAATGTTATGAATAATGCAAATAGTAATGCAATATTCTTACATTGCTTACCTTCATTTCATGATTTAAATACTACAATTGGAAAAGATATTTATAAAAAATTTGGACTTAAAGAAATGGAAGTTACAGATGAAGTATTTTTATCTAAACAATCTAAAGTATTTGATGAAGCAGAGAATAGGATGCATACAATAAAAGCAGTAATGTATGCAACAATGAAAAATGAGTAAGATAGTAGTTGCTCTAGGAGGAAACGCTTTAGGAGTAACTCCTCCTGAGCAATTAAAAATACTTGAAAGTGTAAGCAAAATACTTGTAGATTTAGTACGTGATGGAAATAAAATAGTGTTAACACATGGAAATGGCCCTCAAGTTGGTGCAATTAATCTAGCAATGGAATATGCATCAAATGGAAAGGTGAAAACTCCTGAAATGCCATTTGCAGAGTGTGGGAGTATGAGTCAAGGTTATATTGGTTACCAATTACAACAATGCCTTCAAGATGAACTTGAAAGACAAGGCATAAATAAAAATTGTGCAACCTTAATAACACAAGTCCTAGTTGACAAAAATGATAAGGCTTTTCTTGAACCTACAAAACCAATTGGAAGTTTCTATACAAAGGAAGAAGCTTTAAAAATTGAACAAGAAAAGGGTTATACTTTTGTTGAAGATGCAGGACGAGGATATAGGAGAGTAGTACCATCTCCAGAACCAATAAATATTATAGAAAAAAATATAATAGAAGAACTAGTAAATAATGACAATATAGTTATTGCATGTGGTGGTGGAGGTATTCCAGTTATTAAAACTAACAAAATCGAATTATTAGAAGGTGTTGATGCTGTTATTGATAAAGATAAAACATCTTCACTTCTAGCAAAAT
This sequence comes from uncultured Bacilli bacterium, assembly GCA_934101235.1. GTDB lineage: Bacteria > Bacillota_I > Bacilli_A > RF39 > UBA660 > UMGS1124. The sequence goes on from CAKORH010000005.1 coordinate 12,895, forward strand.
TGATTGATGCAGATAAATTATTAATATTAACTTCAATCGATAAAGTTTACTTAAACTATAATACTGATAAAGAAGTAGGATTAAATGAAGTAGACATAAATGAATTAGAAAGTTATATTGATAACAATGAATTTGCCAAAGGAAGTATGCTTCCAAAAATTGAAGCCTGTATGTCATTTGTTAGAGATAATGATGATAAGGTAGCAATAATTAGTTCTTTAGAAAATGCACATGATGCAATAAATGGTAATGCTGGTACTATAATTAAAAGGAGGAAATAAAATGGCAAAAAAGAAAAAGAAAACGATGTTATCGGCTTTTTCAATAATTCTTATACTAATATTTGGTTTAGGAATATTATCACATTTACTTCCAAATGCTAAATTTGTAGGTGATAGCATAGTAAACGGAAGTGGAACAGTTGGTGCAAAATTATCAGAAATTTTGATGTCACCAATACTTGGTTTCGAAGATGCAGTAGACGTATCAATATTCATAATGGTACTAGGTGGTTTCCTAGCAATTGTAAATAAAACTGGTGCATTAGAAACTGGGATTAAAGCCCTAGTTCAAAAATTAAAGGGTAGAGAATTATTATTAATTCCAATCTTGATGTTTATATTTTCTGTAGGTGGAACAACTTATGGAATGCTTGAAGAAACTGTAGGTTTTTATGTACTACTAGCAGCAACTATGATGGCTGCAGGTATGGATCCAGTAGTAGGTTCTGCAACTATACTTTTAGGAGCAGGAAGTGGAGTTTTAGGTTCAACAATTAATCCATTTGCAACTGGAGCAGCAATAAGTGCTTTACCTGATGGAATAAAAGCAAATCAAGGAATAGTAATATTTATTGGAGTAATATTATGGTTAGTATCACTTGCAATAAGTTGCTTCTTCGTAATGAAATATGCTGCTAAAGTAAAACGCGATAAAGGTTCAACAATTATGAGTTTGAGAGAACAAAATAACGCAGAAAAGAAATTTGGTAAATATGAAACTAAATCTCAAGAAAAAGCAGTATTAACTGGAAAACAAAAAGTTACATTAATATTATTTGCTTTAACATTTGTAATTATGATTATTGGATTTATTCCTTGGGGAGAATTCAATATAACTATATTTGATAAATTCACTGGTTGGTTAACAGGAGAAAGTTTAGGTAACTGGTGGTTCTATGAATCAGCATTATGGTTCTTAGTAATGTCAATAATAATTGCTATAATTAATAAATTTGGAGAAAAAGGTTTTGTAGATACATTTGTAGACGGTGCAGATGACATGATTGGTGTTATACTAATTATTGCAGTAGCACGTGGTGCTAGTGTATTAATGAAAACTACGTACTTAGATAACTATATAATTTATAATGCAGCAAATCTACTTTCTAAATTACCAGAATTAGCATTTGTTCCATTAAATTATATATTACATATAGTTTTATCTGTATTGGTTCCATCAAGTAGTGGACTAGCAACATTATCTACACCAATTATTGCACCACTTGCAGCACAATTAGGATATAGTACTGAAGTATCAGTTATGACTATGGTTTCTGCTAATGGATTAGTTAATTTAATTACACCAACATGTGGAGCAATAATGGGAGGCTTAGCATTAGCAAAAGTAGAATATTCTACTTGGGTAAAATTTGCACTAAAAATAGTATTAACTATAGCATTAGCAAATATAATAATATTATCATTATTTGCATTAGTTATGGCATAACAAAAATAACAGAAAATTCTGTTATTTTTTTTGAAAAAAAGAGCAATATTTTTTTGCTCTTTTAAACACATTCTACGTAAGTATCACTAAGACACTTAATTGCACAACAACAAGATAAGTCCATAGTGAAGAAACTATTTGTAGCAATGTAAGGCATTGAATTGCAACAGCTTTCTTGAGGATTTAATGCAAGTACTCTAAATGTACAACAATTTCCATCTAATTTTTCAACTCTAAATACATTAGAGCAATCACTGCAACAAGCGCTTACTTGAGTATTAGAACAAACACTAGTATTATCTTTATCTATAGGCATACTCCATGGAGTTCCGTTTCCACAGCATGTATATAGCATAACTGGACGAGTATTACATACTAAGCAATTAGGACCTCCTCCAAGCATTGGTCTATCGCAAGAATCTAAACAATTATCTGGGCATGCATTTTGTTGTAGAACAAGTATAACTTTTAATATCTCTCCGATGCAATTTGTAGTTTTTTCATTACA
>CAKORH010000006.1 GCA_934101235.1 uncultured Bacilli bacterium
CAATACTTACTATAATTTTTTGTCTTTTATCCATAATAATCTCCTTCTATCTTACATATATAATTTTAACAATTATTTAGAATTATGTAAACTAATATTTATAAAAAACGAACAAATAAAAAAAAATATATCAATGATATACCTTTCTATACTATATTTTATCAGGAACACTTATACCTAATATATTTAATAAATACATATTAGTCTCATATACTAAATTAGTTAAAGTTATATAACTAATCTTTTTATCTAAATCTAATTCATTATTAACATTTACATTACTATAAAAAGCATTATAACTATTAGTTAACTTATAAAGATATTCACATATTTCATTTAAACTTCTTTGTTCAAATGCTTTAATCATAGTATTCTTTAAATTCAATAAATTAATTATTATATCCCTTTCTTCCTTAGTAGATAACTTAATATATTTATCTTTTTTAATATCACATTTATTTAATAATGATCTCATTCTAATTGTACTATATAAAAGATATGGTCCAGTTTTTCCATTTATATCACTAAATTTAATAGGATCAAAAACATAATCACTACTTCTATTAGGTAATAAATCCGCATACTTAATTGAAGCAATCGCTAAACTCATAGCAACACTATCTTTTTCTTCATCTGGTACATTATCTTTAATTATTTTTATTGTCTCATTCTTAACTATATTTATTAATTCATCCAAACTCATAACTCCACCATCACGAGTTTTAAAAGGTTTACCATCAGGCCCATTCATAGTTCCAAAACCAAACCATTCTAAATCAATATCTTTAGATACTATATTAGTTTTATAAGCAGCTCTAAATGCTTCAATAAAATGTAATTCTTGTCTTATATCAGTTAAATAAAACATTTTATCAAACTTAAATCTTTTAACTCTAGAATATAATGTAGCAAGTTCAGTAGTATCATATAAAACACCACCATTACTCTTAATTAATATTACTGGAGGTATCTCCCTAGTATCATTTTCTTCTTTTACATTTATTACAGTTGCCCCATTACTAATTTCTGTATAATTATTATTTATTAAATAATCAAGTAATGGTTTAATATATGGATCAGCATCTGCTTCCCCTTCCCATAAATCAAAAGTTGCACCAAGTAAAGTATATAAACGTTTAATATCATCTACCGATAATTTATAAAAACTCTTCCATAAATCATATATACCACGTTCTTTATTTTGTAATCTATTTGTAAATTCTCTCGCTTCTTCTAAGTATTCATTATCTTCTTTAGCTCTACTACTAGCATAAGGATATATTTGATTTAATTCATCAATAGTAACAGGACATTGACTAGGATAATCTCCAACATAATCTTTATCAAAATAAGGTAAATCAGGATATCTTTTACTTATTTCACAAATAATTAATCCCATTGGTCTACCCCAATCTCCTAAATGAACATCACTTATAGTTTTATATCCAATTGCTTCACTTAATCTCTTTATTGCTTCTCCAATATTTGGACTTCTTAAATGTCCAGCATGTAAAGCCTTAGCAACATTAGCACCACCATAATCTAAAAATATAGTTTCATCTGTATCTATATGATATGTATTTACACTAAAATCATTATTTACTTCATTAATATATTTTATTAATACTTCATCACTTAATGTAACATTAATAAAACCAGGTCCAGCAATATTTATATCTTTAAAATAATTAGTATCTTCTAACTTACTTACTATCAAACTTGCAATATCTCTAGGATTCTTTTTATAAATACCTGCTAACTTCATACATCCATTATATTGATAATCACCTAAATCAGGTCTATTAGATTGTACTAACTTAACATCATCTTCTAAATCTAAATCTTTTAATATATCTTTAAAAATACTCTCTAAAAAGTTAATTAAATTCATGTAATCACTTCCCTTTTTGCCATTTAAATATATCATATATTAAAAAAAATGTATATAAAAATTAGAGATATACTCTAATTAATATTATTATTTTTAGTCGTAGTTGATGTTGTTGTAGATTCTTTATATTTATTAGTTTCTAAAATATCATCTAACTTCTTTTTAGCTTCCATAACTGTTTCTTCCTTAGGATTCATTACATAAACTCTTGCACTACCAGTAGAATATGTTGTATTAGATGAATCACTACCATCAACTGAATATGTTTCAATCTCCCAAGCATCATTACTCTTAATTTGTTTTTTAATTAATTTAGTTACAGATTTTTGATCTATATTAGTTATAACAGAATCACCTATACTACCTAATAAACTATTATATTTAACTATTATTGTTGGACTCATAGCCTTATCTATAATTGCTTTTAAAACTAACATTTGATTTTCAATTCTACCTCTATCACCACCAGCAATAGTATGACGAGTTCTTGATAACGCTAAAGCTTGTTCACCATTTAATTCTTGTACTCCCTTTTTCAAACATATTTGATTTGAACTAGTTCTAGAACTTGTTTGTTCACAAAAATTAACAGGTACATCAACAGTAATTCCACCTAATTTTTCTACAATATTAACAAATGTAGTAAAATTAACTCTTGCATAATAATCAACTTTAACATCATACAAATCTTCTAATGTACCAACAGATTCCTCAATACCATAAACACCAGCATGAGTTAATTTATCCATAGACTTCTTACTATGTAAACTAACATAATAATCACGAGGCGTATTTACCATTAATATCTTATTCTTACTTGGATTAACAGCAACTAATATATTTACATCACTTCTAGCCTTAGATTCAACCTTACCATTAGTATCAACACCACTTATATAAAATACAAAATTATCCTTAGCAACATTCTTATTACTCTTTATAGTTTTTATATAATTAGTTATATTAAAACTATATATTTTTTTAATATTATCATATTCATCAGTATCCTCTTGTAATAAATCAATACTAGAATCTAATGCAACAACACTATCAATTTCATTATTTTCTAAATCATCTAATGCTTCATTAACATCTTTATACTCTATCATATCAAACTCAATTTTATTAGATAACCTATCAATAACTTTATCTTTATTTTCATCTTCTAAAACCCCAATAGTCTTATTATCTAAATCATTAACTTTACTATATTCACTATCTTTAAGAACATACAATGAATAAGTATCTGTTCTTATACCAGTATCAAATATCTTATTAAAGAAACTTAATGTACCAACAGAATATAAACAAACCATAACTAATATTAATGTTAATAATATACTTGGTATAGAAAATATAATTTTAATATATTTTTTAAGTCTCTTATTATTCAATATTTTAAATAAACCAAATACAATTAACCCACCAAATATAATTAACATAGATAAATATTGAATAGGTAATAATTCAAAATATATTATAAAACCAATACTAACTACAAATACTAAAGCAAGTAATATTGAAATAATTTTAAAAAACAAATTATTCTTTACTTTTTTCTTATTAACTTTTTTATTATTTTTCATTATACATATCTCCACTCATTTGTATTCAAAAAGAATACACACGTTAATATTATCATTATTATAAAATTAATTAAACACTTTAAATTAATTTTACATTTATATTTACATAAAATAATAAGCACACTATTAGTATGCTCAATATCAAATTAATTATAATAAATTATACCCATCTAGAAAAATATATATTTCTTGTATATCCTTCTTGATATTTCTCAAATATTTTTAAAATTGCATTAATCATAACATCAATTACATTACTACCTCTTTTAATACGCAATTTTAATAATTCATTCTGTGTTTCTTTCCTAAAACTATAATCATCTATATATTTAGATAAAACATAATCTAAATCTTCTATCTTTTTTAATTCTTCTTTATTATTCTCATCTATATTAAATATATAGTCACTATAAATATTAATAATTTTTAAAGTTATGAAATCTTCTTCATCAAACTCAAAATTATTAATTCTATAGTAATTAGGACAATGACTTAAAATAATTTTATTTTTTCTCATATATTATCACTACCTTCAAGTATAATTAAATTATAGTATATGATAAAAAAAAAGTCTACATTTGTAGACTAATTTTTATTAAATTTGTTTAAATAAATTCTTTTTCTTACTTACGTAATATATTCCACCAGCAAGAGCACCTACAGCCATGAAACTAATAATATAAGAAGCTATACCAGTTCTTGAATTATTTGTAGTTCCAGTTTTACCCCATTGTGCATATAGAGTAACAACAGGATCTTGATTTTCATTTTTAAAATCTACACCAGCAGTATAACAATCACCAGTGCCATCTTTCTTTGTACACCATTTGCTAAATTTATATCCATCTCTACTTGGACCATTTTCAATTTTTACAGTTGATGTAAATGAAATATTATTAACTGCATCTGGTACATTAGTAACACTACTGTCACCATCAGCATTTGCATCATATATTAAATTCCAATTTCCTTCCTCAGGATCATTAGAAGTAGTACAAGTTTCATACTCAACATTCATAACATATGGCCAATAATATGCACCATAAACATTAAAGTCAACTCCAACAGCACTAGGATCTTTTTGGAATCTTTCTGAACCATATCCTGCTTCTACAAGATAGCAAGACTTCTTACCTGATTCAGTTCCTTCAGTATCATAACAATTAGCTACCCCATCGCCACCAGCTTTAATCCATCTAAGATAATTTTCATAACTATCTTTAGTATTAGTTATTTTTTCTTTAGTTGTAGAACCACCATTTTCAATACCAAATACATATATATCACCATTACTACCCATAGTCATACCAAATTTAGAATTTTTAATATCATTAGCATAACCATCAGTCATTTTTCTCGTAATAGATATTGGTAAGAAATATTTTTCATTTGCATCATCCCACAATAATAAACCATTATCATCAGCAGCTTCAGGATCGGAAACAATATCTTGTAAAGAACTTACAGACATTTTAGTACCAGATGGTTCAACTGCTTTAGGATCACCATTTTTTGTGTATTTTCCAAATCCAACTTCAACATTCATATCAGCTTTTAATGATGAATTTTGAAGTACATATTTACTAAATACATCTAAATTGCTTATATTAGACCAGTTATTTTCAATCGGATTAAAATGTGCATTAGAATTAGACCATTGACCATGTAACAAAATTGTATTGGTTGCATAATCTTTAGAAGTATTATTTACAAATGCATTTCCATAAATAGAAGATCCTCTATAAAATTGATAAGTACTTGTAGCAATATCTCTTGTAATTGCAATATTGTGAAGTGTAACATAATTAGATACTTTATCACTTGCTACACCATCATAAGAAATATTGGTAATTTTAGCGTTTTTATCAAATTCAAATGGGAATTGTGTAGTAGTTGTATAGCCTTTACCGTCATTATCAAAACCATCAAAACTATTTTTACTAAATAATTGTTCTACATCCAAAAACAAGTAATTTTGTAAATGCTTTTTACATTCACCATCATTAGCAGCATTAACCTTTGGAAAACTCATAAAAGGAATTAATACAGCTAAAAGTAAACCAATAACCCCAAGTTTTTTTATTATTTTTTTCATAAAACCCTTCTTTCTAGTTTGGTATAACTATTACTATTTATATTTATACCCTACCTATAATAAATTATAACATATTTTTTAAAAAATAAAAGACATTTTTCGACAAAATATAAAAAAATGTAAAATTTTACATTTTACACTTTTTATTTAACAAATAATCTTAATATATCTTGATATGTAATTATAAGCATTAAAATCATTAATAATATAAATCCAACTGTATGAAATATATTTTCAACTTCAGGTTTAACAGGACTTCCTTTAATTTTCTCAATTAATACAAATAATATTCTTCCACCATCAAATGCTGGAAAAGGAATAATATTAACAAATCCTAAATTAACTGATAAATACGCAGTTAAATATAATATATTTTGAAAACCATATTTAGCTGATTGTCCAACAACAGTATACATACCAACAGGACCAGCTAAACTATTTAATCCAAGTTTTCCAGTAATTAACTTAAATATTATAATAGCCATACTAGAAATAACACTATAAAATTTAATAAATGAATATTTTATAGAATTTATAAAACCATGATTTAATGTTTCACCAACACCAAATCCAAATGTCATACTTTCTACTGTACCATCTTTTTTCTTTTTTATTTCAGGTGTAACTTTTATTTTTTTAATAGATCCATCTTGCTTTTTTACAACAAAATCATAAGTATCTGATGAATGTTTTAAAGAAATAGCTATTTGAATTTTATCCCAAGTATCAGTCTTCATATTATTAATACTTACTATTCTATCTCCAACTTCTATTCCACTTTGTTCAATTGGAGCCCCAGGAGTAACTAAACCAACATAACTTAATTGTTCACTACTACCCCAAATAAGTCCTTGTAAAAAGAATAATACTAAAGCCAATATAAAATTCATAGTAACACCAGCAACCAAAATTAAAAATTTTTGATAAGGTTTCTTATTACACATATATTGGTCTTTTTTTAATTTCTTATCTTTTTCTTCAACAACTTCTCCAGCCATAGCACAAAAACCACCAATTGGTAAAAGTCTTATACTATAAACTGTAGGATCATTTTTTCTTTTCCATTTAAATATTTGTGGCCCCATACCTAAAGCAAACTCATCAACATGTACACCACACTTCTTAGCAACTATAAAATGTCCAAACTCATGAACAAATATAAGTATACCAAGCATTAAAATCAAAATAATTAGTGTTACCATTCTTACCTCCTATAAATAAATTATTATTATAACAAATGCAAACATAACAAATATAATACTATCTAATCTATCTAATATTCCACCATGTCCAGGTATTAAATTAGAAAAATCTTTAACTTTACTTTCTCTTTTTATAGCACTAAAGAATAAATCTCCAATCTGTCCTATAATACTTAAAAATAATACTAAACATATAACAACAAATATATTTGTATTTACATTAATTAAATTTACATAATACATTGTAACAACAAATGTAGATATTAAACTACCTATAACACAACCTTCTATAGTTTTATTTGGACTAATACTAGTAAATTTGTGTTTACCAACCAATTTACCTCCAAATAAAGCAAATGTATCAGTTAATATAGTAATAAGTATTAACATAATAAAATATTTAATACCATAATTATATATAGAAATTAATAAATTAAATCCTATACCTAAAAATAATACATGACTTAATAATTTAAATGCATCATTAATTTTATACTTATCTTTATAAAATATAGTAGGAACACATATAAATAATATTATAGTACATAATAATTTATATGAAACTCCAAATAATAATCCATACTTTTCAAAATTTGAATAAATTAAAAATATAGTACTTAATAATCCAATAATTTTCATTAAATTAGGTATTCCCTTACCATCTTTTAATTCAACTAACTCTTTATAAGCAGCAAACCCTAATAAACCAACTGCTAAACTATATGGTATACCTCCAATATAAATTAATGGTATAACTATCATCAACATAATAATTGCACTTATAATTCTTTTTTTCATAATCACTACTCTCCTATAGATAAGTATACCATAAAATAATTAAAAGTCTATTACTATTCTTTAATAATTTCACTTAAATATACAATTTTTAAATCATTACTTTTAAGTTTGGATAATAAAACCTTAAAATTATCAAGCATTAAATTATTATCTACTAATATAATACTTCCATTATTTATATTATTAATAATATTAACATAATTATTATTATTAATTTTCATATTAGGATTAACAATATAATACTTCTTATTTTTACAAACTTTAATATTAGAATAATCTAAAACACATATTTTCTTATTTAATTTTTTCTTATTTAATAAAGTATCTAAATCATTAAAAGATTTTTCACTACCTTCTCCATTAATATTTTCATTATAATCTAACATACTATTTAAATTAATTAACTTAGAATATTTTATTTTATTACTATCTAAATACTTTACTATACTTTTATTATCATCAACTATTATACTAACCTGTCTTATATTTTTATTACCAGATATAATAATTTTATCTTTATTATCATCTAAACTTATATTAGGACTATATTTATCATAGATTAAATAAGTATCATTAAAACTACCAAAATCTTTCATATTCAAAAAACTTTCCATTTCATTAACTTTTTTACCCTTAATACCAGGTATTATAGTATTTTTATCTATAATAGCATCAACACTCTTAACTTCATAATTAACCATATTACTTTTTATATTTTGCATTAAAGGATTAGTATTAATTGCAAGCTCAGTAACCCTATCAGTTAAATAAAAAGAAAAAACTAATAATGACATAATTCCAAGTAATCTAAAATATTTCATATTTCACCCTAATTAATTATATAAATATATTCTTGATTTAATTACATAATTTTTATATAATACGCAAACGAGGTGTTATTATGATTAGTATTAAAGAAAAAAGAATTCTAGATAAATTCAAAAAAATTTACGAAACAAAAATAACAAATAAAAACATAGAATACATAAATGATTATAAAGACATAATAATTGATGATTCAACTTTTAATAGCAAAATGACATTAAAATTTTTAAATGATTTAACAGAAGAAGAAAAAATAAATATGATATATCATTCAATATTTCATGCTCAAAACATTGATAATGATTATGAATTTATAAAACAAATTACTAAATGTATTAAAAAATATGGAAAAAATTTAAATAAATTTGATAATAAAATAATATATAAAATGATATTACATACTCTAAAATTTATAGAACTACAACAAGATATACTAATAAACCCAGATTCATATATAAAATTTAATAAAAAATATAGCAATTATTTTAATAAAATAAACTATTGCGAAATTACATCACTTCCAACATTATATAGAAAAATATTAAAAATAGTATTATCTACAAACGATGATTATGTAAAAACACTAGATGAAATATTTAATACAAACAAATATGATATATTAATAATGAAATATTTAAACGGAACAGATATTAATATTTTTAAAAACTATTTAACAAGATTAATTTATTTTGATTCATACATTTTATTAAAAAATGAACTACTTATGATAATTGAACAAATGAAATCCTTAATTAACGACATAAATGAAGATGATTTAGCTAATGTTATCTTAGAATATATTAATTATTCAATAAAAAATAACATATTTAAAATACCAAATAATAATGAAATGAAAAAAGAACTTTTCTATGCATTTTTAGATTTTTTCTTAGATGTTAATGACAAAGAAACTAAAATAAAAAATGTTGAAGATAGTAACGAAAAAGAATTAAGATTATTAAATCCATTATATAAAATAGATGAATATTAATAATCTTTTTTATTGTTCATTTTCTTGTCTTTTACTAGTTAAAAAACTTATTTTTTCAGCAATTACTTCAGTAATATATTTTATTTCTCCATCATCTTCATAATTTCTAACTTGTAATCTTCCTCTAATTCCTATTAAATCTCCTTTTTTACAATATTCACTCACATTTTTAGCAATACCATTCCATAAAGAACACTTAATAAAATCTGTATCATATATTCCATCAGGATTTTTAAAACTTCTTTGAACTGCTATTGTTACAAATACATGTTCTTTATTATTTTCACTCTTTTTAAGCTCAGGATCACTAACTAATCTACCAATTAAATAAACTAAATTATACATAATATCCTCCTTTCCAAAAAGAAAATAACAAATAAGTATTTAATTATCAAATCGAAGTTTTATATAATTAGTATTAAAAATTTAGCAAAATTAAAAAATCTCCATAAAGAGATTTTTATTATTTGTAATCAAATTTATAAGTTTAGTATATTTCTAAAAAACATAATCATCTTCAAGTGAAAACTCTACATTTTCATTAATCCATTCTTTTCTAGGCTCAACTACATCTCCCATTAGTACACTTACTCTTTTTTCAGCAAGTACACCATCATTTATTGAAACTTTTATTAAATTTCTAGTTTCAGGACACATTGTAGTTTCCCAGAATGGTCCAGGATTCATTTCACCTAATCCTTTATATCTTTGAACTTTATAATTACTCTTACCATTAGTATATTCTTTTAATTCTTCATTTGTCCAAAAATATTTTACTTCTTTATTATAATCAACTCTAAATAAAGGAGGCATTGCAATATATAAATGACCATTCTCTATTAAAGGTCTCATAAATCTATAGAAAAAAGTTAATAATAAACATTGAATATGTGCACCATCATCATCGGCATCTGTAGTAATAATTACTTTATCATAATTAATATCTTTTATATCAAAATCATTGCCAACACCAGCACCTACACAATGTATTATTGTATTAATTTCTTCATTTTTAAATATATCAGACATATTTGCTTTTTCAGTATTTATAATTTTTCCTCGTAATGGTAATATAGCTTGAAATTTTCTATCACGACTTTTTTTAGCTGTACCACCAGCTGAATTACCTTCTACTATAAATAATTCATTAATTTTTGGATTTCTACTTTGAGGAGGAGTTAATTTAGCACTTAAACTTTTAGTTTCTCCCTTTTTAGTTTTTCCATTTCTTGCTTCTTCCCTTGCTTTTCTTGCAGCTTCTCTTGCATTTTTACTCTTTTGAGCTTTTTCAATTATAGAAACAGCAGTATCTCTATTCTCTTCCAAAAAAAATTTTAAATTATCATAAACAATACTTTCAACAACAGGTCTAGCTTCTGGAGTACCAAGTTTTCCTTTTGTTTGACCTTCAAATTGTAGATATTTTTCAGGAACTTTTAAATTAATTACTGCAGTTAATCCTTCTCTTACATCACTACCATCAAAATTACTATCTTTAGCCTTAAGTAAATTATTTAATCTAGCATAATCATTAAATACTTTAGTAATTCCTGTTTTAAAACCTACTTCATGAGTTCCACCATCACTAGTTTTTACATTATTTACAAAAGATAAAATATCTTCATTATATGAATCTGTATATTGTAATGCAATATCAACCTCTATATCATTTTTAACTCCATGAATTGGCACAACTTTATGCAAAGTAGTTTTATTTTCATTTATATATTCAACAAAAGATATTAACCCATTATCATAATGATATGTGGCTTTCTTTTCATCCTGTACATCTTCTAATTCTACTGTTAACTTATTTAATAAAAATGCACTTTCTTGCATTCTCTCGCACAAAGTAGTAAAAGAAAATTGATTATTTTTAAATATTTCTTTATCAGGCATAAAAGTAACTTCAGTACCAGTTAATTTTGTAGTTCCAACTTGTTTTAAATCTTCTAATAAATGCCCTCCATTATGAAATTTTATAGTACTTATAACTCCATCTCTATATATAGTAACATTCATCCATTCAGATAAAGCATTAACTACACTAGCACCTACACCATGTAAACCACCTGATACTTTATATCCAGATTCTGAAAACTTACCTCCTGCATGTAATATTGTATAAATAACTTCAGGAGTACTTTTACCACTAGCATGTTTACCTATTGGTACACCCCTACCATTATCTCTAACAGTTAAACTTCCATCTTCATTTATTGTAACTTTAATTAAAGAACCAAAACCATTAATAATTTCATCTATAGAATTATCAATTATCTCCCATGCTAAATGGTGAAGTCCTCTCTTATCAGTTGATCCAATATACATACCAGGTCTTTTTCTTACTGCTTCTAAACCTTCAAGTATTTTTATTGAACTTTCATCATATTTTGCCATATCATCACCTTATTAAATTCTATCACGCAAACTATATAAATACAATATAAAAGACAGTTTTTTTACACTGTCTCACTATCATTATCTATATATTCATTCATAAACCTATCAACAAATACTTGTTTTAAAAATACAATATCACCTTCACTAGTTACAGGAATAAAAGTATCATTAACATGTTCAAAAAATACACTCTTTTCTTTAGGAATTTCACTATCATAATCAACTTCTAAAGTTAAATAATATACATGTCCATTCTCTTCTGCACCATCAGTAACAATATATTTTTTCTTATTTGCTAGTTCAACTATAGTACCACTTTCAATCACTAAAATCTCCCCATTCCCATTTTTAATTCTTTTTCAGCTTCAACTTTTCCTAAATAAGTATCTTGTTTATTAATATAATCTTTTTGTTCCTTCTTTTCTTGTTGTTTACTTTTTACTTTTCTAACTAATCCATTATTTAAATACATTGAAGTTAATTTATTTTTTACATATGAAGGATTTATTAATTTATTTTCTAAAGCTCCAATTTTTTTCAAACTACTTCTTATTTCTTCATATCTTTCTCTTCCAACACGTTCTTCAGTAATAACATTACCTTCTTTATCAATTAACTTTCCATCACTATTTAAATCAACGTCAAATTTTCTTAATAAATTTGCTAATTCTTCTTTTCTATACTTTCTATTTTTATAAGCTTTATATAACCCATAACCAATTGCAGTACCATTAAATAAAGCAAAAGAAGCATTAGCTAAAGCAGTAACAGGATTAAAAATAGCACTCAATGCTAAAGCAGTTAAAATTATTTTTGGTGATTTACCCATAACAGTTTTCTTAGTACTAACTATTTTAATAGGCTCATTCCCTAACTCTTCCTCTAACTCATTTTCTGGAGTATTTAAATCATCATCTTTATTTGCATCATCTTTTTTAGAATCATTATCTTTTTTATTATTATCAACGCTATTATCTATTGTATTAGAATCTATAGTATTACTTTTATTTTTTATTTCAGCCATAGTCTTTCCATTATATAAATCAGTTATATATAACTCATAACTATTATCTTTATCTAAAGATCCCATATACTCAGTAATATACTCTAACATAAATTTCTCATTTAAATTATTACTCTCAACAAAATTCTTATAATTTTTAAAGAATGTTTCTACCATTACATCATTAGGCATATTTATACTTTCAAGATAAGTTGTTAATCTATTTAATTCATTCTTTAAATTTTGATTACTATTATTAACTATCATATTTTCAACATATTCTTCATAATTATCATAACTCAAACTATCTTGTTTATCTTGAACTTCATTTTCTATTTCATCAATTTTTTTATTATCATTTATATCACTAACTTTTTTACCATTATATAAATCCTTTAAACTATCTATATATAAATGATTTTTATCATATAAATTAAATATACCATTAACATAATCAAACATATAATCTCTATCTAACTTATTATCACTTATAAAATTATTAAATTTTATAAACCAATCATCTATTTTATCTTCATTAGAATCTTTTAATACTTCAATTATTTCTTGTTCTAATAAAATAAACTTTTCTTTTATATCCTCATTACTATAAATAGTATTAACTATATAATTACCCAAGTCATCATTTTTTTTAATATTATTATCTATTACATTTTCTTTATTAATAATATTTTGATAAACATTAATCATTTCCTTAGCCCAAGTAATATAAGTTTTATTATTACTCATTTTTATATCATTTTCAAAATACTTAATAGCTTCCTGATACTTTTCAATTCTTGAATTATCATTCATACAATATCACCATAATTATTATATCTAATATTTTATTTAATGTAAATCTATAAATTTTATTTTTTATTTCAAAAAGAAAATTTATACAAAAAAATTATCTCAATAAAGATAACTTTCTTTTTAAACCTAATACTTTTAATTCATTTTGTACTATATTATCCATATATTTATTTAATTTTTTTGTATTATTATATTTTAAATAATCATTATAATATTCTAACATATCTTTACATAATTCATCAAAACTACTTATTAATTTATTATAATCATCTGAATCAATAAAATTTCCATCTAATATTTCATTAAATAAAACATAACATTTATTAGTTAAAGATATATACTCTTTTTTATAATTAATTACTTCACTTAATTCATTATATTCTTGACAATTTAATATACTTTTTTGTATTTTCAAAATATCTAATATTTCAAATATAATCTTTAATCTACTAATATCTTCTATTTTACTTATCTTCTTACTATTATTTTTTTTATTTAAATATGAATCG
Organism: uncultured Bacilli bacterium; assembly: GCA_934101235.1. GTDB lineage: Bacteria > Bacillota_I > Bacilli_A > RF39 > UBA660 > UMGS1124. The sequence goes on from CAKORH010000006.1 coordinate 14,117, forward strand.
ACTTCCAATTTTTCTATTTCATAAAAAGTATCATCAACATCCACTAAATCAAAACCTATCTTTTTATTACTTTTTAATTTTTTATCTAACTTCTTTCTATTAATAACTTTTAAAGAATCATGATAATTTCTTTTTGTTCTTTTAGTATCCTTTTTACTAAATTCTTTTTCTAAATTATAAAATAAATCTTCACTTTCTTTTATTTCTTCACATACTCTATTTTCTATCATTTTAAAAACCCTCCTACTTAAAATATATTTATTTACTTATTTTTTTTAATTCATTGTTAATAAATTCTAATCTCTTTTTCTCCAAATCTAAAGCTTCTCTGTCTTTCATTACAACTTCTTTAGGAGCTTTATTTACATAATTTTCATTACTTAATAATTTTTCACGTCTTTTTATACTATTTAATAATGTATCTTTTTCTTTTTCTAGTACACTTATTTCATTATCAATATTACTACTATTATCAAAATAAATACTAATATCATAATTATATAGATTTACTCTTACAGTATCATTATATGTAGATTTATTAACAACTTTATCAT
>CAKORH010000007.1 GCA_934101235.1 uncultured Bacilli bacterium
CTAATGGTGATGATAAACCTGATGTTAATATAGACTATAAAGGAAATAGAACGAAAACATTTAATATTGATACTGATAATGATGGTATACCTGATTTTAATTTAATAAATCAAGATTTAGATGGTGATGGAGTATGTGATTTAAACTGTGATTTGAATGGTGATGGATGGCCTGATATAAATTTAGATTTAGATGGTGATGGTATTGCAGATATAGAAATTGATACTGATAATGATAGAAGACCAGATTTGAATTTTGATATGAATGGTGATGGAGTATGCGATTTACATTGTGATACAAATAATGATAAAAAATGTGATAAATTTTGTTTGAGTTCTGATAAATTAGAAGAAGTTGATCCAATTAATTCTGGTTCTAGTTCTAACATAGGAAATAGATTACAAACAATAAAAAGTGGAGAATTAACATTAGAATATGAGGATACTAATCAAGTATTGATAACTGATATTTATCCTGATGATCAACCTTTCTTTAACAATACAGTACCTACTAAAAAATTTAAAGTAACAAATAAATCAGGTCTTTATATAAAGTATAATTTGAGGTGGACTGTAACTTTAAATGATTATGAATCTGATAATTTCAAATATAAAGTAGTTAGTAATAATGGAGGTTATAGTGTTGATTGGATAACAGCTCCTAAAGAAACTTCACCAATGGCTACAGAAATTATTATTCCACCATATTCTACACAAGAATATGCTATTGATTTTAAATTACAAGGAGTAGGTGGAAAACAGGATTATGATCAAGGTAAAACTTTTGCAGCATATGTTGAAATGTATTTAGATAATGAGTATTAATCTCATTATTTTTTTATAAAAAAATTAAGAAAGTATCTTAATTTATCCTAAAGCTATATCAAGTATCATCATTATACTAAAACCTAATATTGTTATAAAAGCCATTAAATCCTTCTTTTCAGTGTTTTGGCTTTCAGGTATTATTTCTTCAACTACTACATATAGCATTGCACCTGCTGCAAATGCTAATAAATAGGGAAGTATATTATTTATTTTTAATACTAATGCTGCACCTATCATTGCAGATATTGGTTCTACTATTCCTGATAGGGAACCTATAATGAATGATTTTGTTTTTGATATTCCATTACTAAGAAGTGGTAAACTTATTGCACTTCCTTCTGGAAAATTTTGTATTCCTATTCCTATTGCAAGTGTTATTGCTGATGCTATTGTTGCACCATTTAATCCATAAATTACTGAACCAAATGCAACACCTATGGCCATTCCCTCTGGAATGTTATGTAAAATTATGGAAAATATTAATAAACTTATTCTTTTTTTATTTTTATTTATTTTTTGTTCAAAAATTTTATCTCCTATGAATAGTAAAAGTGTTCCTCCTAATATACCTATTGTTAATACTATTACTGGATTTAATCCTAGATTTTTTGACATATCCATAGCGGGATTTATAAGAGAAAAGAAACTAGCAGCTATCATTACTCCTGCTGAAATACTTAGAAAACTATCTAGTAATGTTTTATTAAATTTTTTGAATAGAAATACACTCGCTGCACCAAAAGAAGTTATTAAAAATGTGAATATTCCAGCTATTAAAGATTGTAGTATAGGATTTAATTCATAAAAAAAATTTAACATTTAATCACCTAATGTATTAGATGATTGTAGTTAAATTTTTGTTAATTATTATTTGTATTTTTTTTAACTTCCATAATAACAGGTAAGATTATTGGTCTTCTGCCTGTTAGATTATTTATAAATGGGTTTAGTTCTAAAATTATTTGATTTTTTAAGTTTATATAACTATAACCATTTTGTAGAGAATTTTTTACTATTTCTGTAACTTTTAATTCTATTTCATGAATTAATTCTCCATTTTCATTTACTAATATAAATCCTCTTGTAGTTATATTTGGTTTAATGAGTAGTTCTTTTTTTATAGGATCAATATTAATTATTGTTACTAGTATTCCATCATTACTCATTAGTTTTCTATCTTTTATAACTACTGAACCAATGTCACCAACACGAGAACCATCAACATAAATATCTCCGGCTTGTACTTTTTTATTTGTTGTAACTTTATCTTTTGTAAATTCAAGGACGTCTCCGTTACGCATAATAAATATGTTATCAGGATTTACATCACATGATATTGCTAGGTCTCTATGTTTTTTTAACATTCTATATTCACCATGTACTGGCATAAAATATTCTGGTTTTATTATTCTTAACATCCATTTTAATTCTTCTTGTTTTGCATGTCCTGATGTATGGATGTCTTTTAATTCAGTATTTGTGTAAACTTTAACACCTTTTAAATATAATTTATTTATTATTCTATTTATACTTGCACTATTACCTGGAATAGGGCTAGATGAGAATACTACTATATCGTCAGGAAGTAATTGAATTTGTTTATGAGTGCCATTTGCTATTCTTGATAATGCTGCAAGTGGTTCTCCTTGTGATCCTGTACATAATATACATATTTCATCTTTTTTTAAACTTTTTGCTGCATTAGCATCTATAAAAATTGTACTATCTGTTATTAAATTATTTTTTAATGCTATTTCTTTAGCGTTTTCCATACTTCTTCCGAAAGTTATTATTTTTCTATTGTTTTTCTTACATGTTTCAACAATATGTTTAATTCTATATATATTAGAAGCAAATGTAGCAATTATTATTCTTGATTTTACTTTTCTAAATATATCGCTTAATGCTTCATCAACAGAACTTTCACTTTTTGAAAATCCTTCAGATAATGCATTTGTACTATCTGACATTAAAAGTTTTACTCCTTTTTTTCCTAATTCTGCCATTTTATGTATATCAGCCATAGGACCGATTGGAGTTAAATCAAATTTAAAGTCTCCTGTAGTCATTATTATACCAACTGGAGTATGAACTACAATTGCAAAAGAATCTGGTATTGAATGTGTTGTAGTAATAAACTCTACATTCATACTTTTAAATTTGACGAATGATTTAGAATCTATTGTTATTAAATTATCATATCTAATACATTTATCTTCTAGTTTTTTTTCAATTAAATCTTTAGCAATTCTAGGAGCATATATTTTAGGTATATTTATGCTTTGTAATAAAAATGTTATACCTCCTATATGATCTTCATGTCCATGTGTTATAAATAATCCTCTTATTTTTTTTTCTTTTTGTTTTAAATATGTAATATCTTGTATAACGTAATCAATTCCTAATAAATCATCTTCTGGAAACATTACACCAGCATCAATAATTATTAAATCTTGATTTGTTTCTATTACATACATATTTTTACCGATTTCGCCTAATCCACCTAAAGCGAATACAGACGTAGTCGTATCTTCTTTTTTCATTTTTTCATCTCCTTAAAAAATAATTACAAAGCTAAAAGATATAAGTAATTATAATATAAAATTTATGTTTTGTCTACTTGATAAAGAAATTATTTGAAAAATTACAAATAAAAAAAGGAAATGCAGAAAAAAAGATAATATATATAGTAGAGGGTGATAAAATGAAAAGGATTTTAATAGGTATAATAGTTTTTTTATCTTTTGTAAATTTTGTAAATGCAAAAGTATATTATGGAGACTATTACCAAGTAAGTAGTAAAGAAAAAGAAAGTGATGTATTTAATATAAAAAAATATATGATTCATAAAGAAAAAATATTTAATAATATTGATATGGGTTATTTAGAGGATAATAATTATTATATTAAGGATTTGAATGATTACATATATTCATATGAAGATAATAAAGATAGTGATATTTATTATGTTAATAATAATATATTGGATAAGACTACAAATAAAATAACATTATCTAATATTGGCCAGTACTTAAAAATATATGAAATACAGGTATATTATAAAAATAAATTATTAAAATTTAATTACGATATATATCATATTTTTGATAAACAATATATATTTGATAATAAAATAGATGATAATTATGCTGAAGTTTATCTTTTTGATAATGAAATAAATATATATTTAGATAAATATTATGATATTAATGATTTAAGTATTGTTTTATATTCTAGGGAATTTTTAAATAATACTTTTTGTAGTATGAAAGTTAATGATGATATTTTTAAGCATAAAATAGATAGTTATATTACTATATTTAAATTTAATAGTAATGTAGGAAATGGAAATAAAAAAGTAGTAAAAAAATATAGATATTATAATCAAATTATAGAAGATAAATATGAAACTATTGATTATGATTTTACCAAAATAAATGATGAAAACTATGAAGTTTATGAAGAATATTATAAAAGAGATAAGTTAGAGTTAGTAGATAATATTGTTATTGATGGTAGTCAATCGTTGAATGATTTTATTATTTATAGTAGTGGTAATGTAAATATTTCATGCGATAAAGAATTAATTGAAAATGGTATATATAATTGTGTTTATACATTAAATGATATAAAGGTAGAAAAAAATATTATTGTAGATAGAAAAGTTGATGATGATAAAGAAGATGTTTTAGAAAAAGTTATAAAAAATAATGAAGAAGAGAAAAATTATGATATTAAAGAAGAGGTTATTAATAATAGTGATATAAAAAAAGATAATAAGATTCAAATTAATAAAAAAATTGTTAAAGAAAATAAAGTTAAAGAAGATAAATATGAAGATAGTTTAGTAGTTAATAAGAAGAAAAATAGAGAAACTGATAAAAAAGTTAAATTAAAAAAGTCGTCTAACAATAAAATGTATTTTATTAAATTTGGTATTTTTATATTTTTGTTAAGTATCGAAGTTTTATTTTGTATATATAAAAAGAAGTAGATGTTTTGTCGAATTAGTTTAAGTTTTTAGTTTAATATACTATATTATAATGGATGGTGGTTTATGTTAGATATTGATATGGAAATAAGAAATGGTATTTTATTTGTTAGATTTGATGGGGTAATAAATAAAAATACTTTTAGTAAATTAAATAATTTAATATCTATGATTAAATATTATGGGATTAGATATTTAGTTTATAATTTTAGTAATTTATTATCTATAGATAAGAATGGATATAAATCACTATTAAATGGGTATGATGCTGTAGTAAATAATAGTGGTAAAGTTTATGTAGTTGAAAATCAATTTAATCTAGATTATTTTGTGAGTGTTAAGAACGAATTAGCTGCCCTAAAATTATTAAATATTTAAGGTGGGATAAGTAATGCAAGAAATAATAAATAGTGATGATTTGAAGTATTTAATATTATCTATTGCTAAAAATAAATGTTTTAGTAATGTAGATAAAGATGATTTACTACAAGCAGGTTATACCGGGGCTTTAAAAGCAGTAAAAAATTATTCACAATCTATGAATACTAGTTTTTCTACTTATGCTTATAATTATATACGTGGGGAAATGTGTGAACTTATTAATAAGAGTAGAACTATTAAAGTTAGTAAAGAGTATTTAAAATTATATAAACAAATAGAAATAGCAAGAAATAAATTATCTCAACAATTGTGTAGAATACCAACTAATAAGGAACTAAGTATATATTTGGAAACACCCGAAGAAGTAATAAATGAAATATGTATTAAATGTTCTTATACATTAAATTCTACTTCTTTAGATCAAGAAAATGATAATTTAGATGATTTTAGTTTATATAATGTAATAGGTAAATCATATGATTATGATACTAAGATTATGATGAATGATGCTTTAGATAATTTAAGTGATTTAGAAAAACAAATAATTATTTATAGATATTATCGTGATTATACACAACAAGAAATAGCTCGAATGTTAGGAATTAAGCAGGTTAAGGTATCTCGTATAGAGACGAAATCTAAAAAGAAGATAAAAGAATATCTTTGTGCATAAAGTATAAAAAAACTTTCATAATATAAATGGAGGTTTTTTTATGGAAAAACGAGAGTATGTTGATTTAGTAAATAAGACAGTTCCTAAAGTTAGAAAGTTACCACATACTATACTTGCTTTTTTAAGTGGAGGGTTATTGGGGGCTTTTTCAGAGGTATTAAGAGCTTTATTAGTTAATTATTATAAGATTAATAATGATGTAGCTGTATCAAGTATTATTCTAATACTTATATTTAGTGCTTGCTTTTTAACTGCTTTTTTTGATTTTGATAAATTAGTTGTTAAATTTAAAGCAGGTTTAATTGTACCTATTACTGGTTTTGCTCATTCTATACAAAGTTGTGCGTTAGATTATAAGAAAGATGGTGCAATAACTGGTTTGGGTTCTAATTTTTTTAAGTTAGCAGGTTCGGTTATTTTATATGGAATTGTTAGTGCTTTTGTATTTACTATTTTAAGGGTGGTGTTTTATGGCTAGTTTTACTTATAAGAATGTATATATTAATAATTATTATTCAGTTGCTGGTAAGTATGAAAATAATGGTAATTTAAAGGGCGTAAATAGGTATTTAAAAGATTTTTATGATGATGAAGCAACTATTGAAGATTGTGAAATTAAGATGCAAAGAGAAGTATTAAGTAATTTAATAAATAAAAAAACTGAATTAATTTGTGGTGGTGATTTATCTAATCAGTTATCTTTATCTAGTTATAGTGTTAAAGATTTAAATATATCTTTTTTAGGTTTATATAGTGCTTGTGCTACTTTTGTATCTAGTATTATTATATTAGCTAACAGTATTAGTGGTAGATTAATTAAAGAAGGTTTAGCATTTACTAGTAGTCATAATTTATGTAGTGAGAAACAATTTAGATTTCCTGTTGAATATGGGGCTTTAAAACCTATATATTCAACATTTACTTGTACTGGAAGTGTTGGTTGTAATGTATCTAAGTATCCATCTAGAATAAAAGTTATTTCTAGTACTATAGGAAGTGTTGTTGATTATGGAATTAAAGATGCTAATAATATGGGAGCAGTTATGGCTCCTAGTGCAGTAGATACATTGATAAAACACTTAGAGTATACAAATACTAAAGTTAATGATTATGATTTAATATTAACTGGAGATTTAGGATTATATGGTGCTGATTTATTTAAAATGATATTAAAGAAAGATTATGGAATTAATATAAGAAATTATATCGATTCTGGTAGTATTATTTATAATAAAGAACAAGAAAAATATAGTGGGGGTAGTGGACCGGTTTGTTTACCATTAGTACTATTTAATAATATATTAAATAATAAGAAATATAAAAAGATAATAGTTATTGGTACTGGATCTTTACATTGTCCTACGTTAGTTAATCAAAAGAAATCTATACCTAGTACAAGTCATTTAATAAGTTTGGAGGTAGAGTAATGTCAATATTATATTCATTTTTGTTTTGTGGACTTATATGTGTTATAGGACAAGTTATTTTAGATAATACTAAGTTAACACCTGGACATGTAACTAGTATATTAGTTGTAGTTGGGGCTTTTTTAGGTATGATAGGGTTATATGATAAAATAGTTGATGTTGTTGGAATAGGAGCAAATATACCTATTACTTCATTTGGAAATACATTATTTAATGGAGCATACAAAGGTTTTAAGGCATATGGTTTATTAGGTATATTTGATAAGATGTTATGTAATGTAAGTTTAGGAATTAGTAGTGCTATTATATTTTCTTTTATATTTACATTATTTAGTAAGGCTAAAGATTAGATTATTTTTCTAATTTTTTTGTGTTATAATTAATATGGAGGATAGATTATGAAAGAAATAGAAAATATGTGTTATGTAAATAATCAAGCTAAAAGTGGACCTTCTCCAATACCAGAAGAAGGTAAGTGGATTCAAGCACGTGAAATTAAAGATATTTCAGGACTTACTCATGGAGTTGGTTGGTGTGCTCCACAACAAGGGGCTTGTAAATTAACTTTAAATATTAAAGAAGGAATAATTGAAGAAGCTTTAGTAGAAACTGTTGGTTGTAGTGGTATGACTCATAGTGCTGCAATGGCTGGTGAAATATTAGTTGGAAAAACTATATTGGAAGCTTTAAATACTGATTTAGTTTGTGATGCAATTAATACTGCTATGAGAGAATTATTTTTACAAATAGTTTATGGAAGAAGTCAATCAGCATTTTCTAAAGGCGGATTAGCTGTTGGTACTGGATTAGAAGATTTAGGTGCTACTCGTCGTAGTCAAGTTGGTACTATTTATTCTACTCGTTCAAAAGGACCTCGTTATTTGGAATTAGCAGAAGGTTATGTAGTTGAAATCGGTTTAGATAGTAATGATAATATAATTGGATATAAATATGTTAATTTAGGAAAAATGATGAAAAATATTAAGAGTGGTATGGATCCAATGGAATCAATCGAAAAAGCTAGTGGAATTTATGGAAGATTTAATGAAGCTGTAAAAAAGATTGATCCGAGGGAGGAATAAATATGTTTGAAAATTATGAATTAAGAATTAATAATATACAAAAATTATTAGATAAATATGGAATAAAAGATATTGATGAAGCTATAAGTATTACTAAATCATATGATTTAGACGTTTATAAGATGGTAAAAGATATACAAACAATTTGTTTTGAAGATGCTTGTTATGCTTATACTATTGGTGCTGCTATTGCATTAAAAGAAAAAGTTAATAGTGCTAGTGAGGCTGCAACATATATAGGTGAAGCATTACAATCATTTTGTATTGATGGTAGTGTTGCAGATGCTAGAAAAATTGGTATAGGGCATGGTAATTTAGCAGCAAGATTATTAGATGAAAAAACTGATTGTTTTGCATTTTTAGCAGGACATGAATCATTTGCTGCTGCAGAGGGTGCAATTGGTATTGCAAAAAGTGCTAATATTGTAAGAAAGAAACCATTAAGAGTAATACTTAATGGACTAGGTAAAGATGCAGCATTAATAATAAGTAGAATTAATGGTTTTACATATGTAGAAACTAGTTATGACTATGATACTGGAAAATTAAATGTAATAAGGGAAACTAAATTCAGTGATGGAGAGAGAAGTAAAATAAAATGTTATGGTGCATTTGATCCTAGAGAAGGTGTTGCTATAATGCATAAAGAAAATGTTGATGTTTCAATTACTGGAAATTCAACAAATCCAACACGTTTTCAACATCCTGTAGCAGGTATTTATAAAAAAGAAAGAATAGAAGAAGGAAAACCATATTTTAGTGTAGCAAGTGGTGGTGGAACTGGTAGAACACTTCATCCAGATAATATGGCTGCTGGGCCTGCAAGTTATGGTTTAACTGATACAATGGGTAGGATGCATGGGGATGCACAATTTGCGGGAAGTAGTAGTGTTCCTGCTCACGTAGAAATGATGGGATTTATAGGAATGGGCAATAATCCTATGGTTGGAGCAACTGTAAATGTTGCAGTAAATGTGTTTGAAAAATTGAATAAATAAAATGACGTAAACTGTTGCATATGCAACAGTTTTAATATGCATATTTATATTATAATTGAAAGGTATGATTGGAGGTACATAATGAAAGAATGGAATAATTTTAAAGAGGGGAATTGGACAAAAACAGTAGATGTTGAAAACTTTATAGTAACAAATTATAAAGCTTATACTGGTGATGAGAGTTTTTTAGAGGGTATAAGTAAAAAAACTGATAAAGTTTGGAATAAATGTTTAGATTTATTAAAAGATGAACTAAAAAGAGGCGTATTAGATATAGATGTAGATAATATGTCTGGTATTAATTCTTTTAAACCTGGTTTTATAGATAAGGAAAATGAAGTAATATTCGGTTTACAGACAGACGCACCTTTAAAACGTATGGTTAATCCTTATGGTGGAATACGTATGGTGTATTCTGAATTAGATGCTTATGGTTATAAATTAAATAGTGATGTAGATAAGTATTTTAATGAATTTAGAAAAACACATAATCAAGGAGTATTTGATGCTTATACAAAAGATATAAGAACTGCTAGACACGTTGGATTATTAACTGGATTACCAGATGCATATGGTAGAGGAAGAATTATTGGTGATTTTAGACGTGTTGCACTTTATGGTATAGATTATTTACAACAACAAAAGTTAGATGAATGGAATAATAAATATCTAGGTGATATGACAGAAGATTTAATTCGTACACGTGAAGAAATATCTATGCAATATAGAGCATTAGAAGAAATGAAAAAAATGGCTAAAAGTTATGGTCTTGATATTTCTAAACCTGCTAAAAATTCATTTGAAGCTGTTCAATGGACTTATTTAGCATATTTAGCAGGAGTTAAAGAAAACAATGGTGCTGCTATGAGTTTAGGTAGAGTAGATGCTTTCTTTGATATTTATTTTGAAAGAGATTTAAGTTTAGGATTAATTACTGAAAGTAAAATACAAGAATTAATTGATCAATTTGTTATTAAATTGAGATTAGTTAGACATTTAAGAACTCCTGAATATGATGAATTATTTTCAGGAGATCCTACTTGGGTAACTTGTTCTGTTGGTGGTATGTTAGATGAAAATAAAACATTAGTAAATAAAACATCATATAGAATTGTACATACTTTAGAAAATTTAGGTACTGCACCTGAACCTAATATGACTATTTTATGGAGTGAATATTTACCAGAATCATTTAAAAAATATTGTGCAAATGTTAGTATTAAGACTGATGCTATTCAATATGAAAATGATGATTTAATGAGAAATGTTTATGGACATGATTATGCTATTGCATGTTGTGTTTCTGCTATGAGATTAGGTCGTGATATGCAATTCTTTGGTGCTCGTTGTAACTTAGCTAAATCACTTCTATATTCATTAAATGGTGGAATAGATGAAGTTAAAGGAGATAAAGTACTTGATGGTATAGAATTAAATAAAGATGAAGTTTTAGAATATGAAAGTGTTAAAGAAAATTATTATAAAGTATTAAGTAAGGTTGCAACAATTTATAGTAATGCTATGAATATTATTCATTATATGCATGATAAGTATGCTTATGAAGCTGGATTAATGGCTTTACATGATACTGATGTACATAGATATATGGCTTATGGAATTGCTGGATTATCAGTTGCAGTTGATTCATTATCAGCTATAAAATATGCAAAGGTTAAACCTGTGAGAAATGAAGATGGTATAACAACTGACTTTATAATTGATGGTGATTATCCTAAATATGGAAATGATGATGATAGAGTAGATAATATTGCAAAAGAATTAACTGAATACTTCTTTAATGAGTTAAAGAAACATAAATGTTATCGTAATGCAGAACCTACTATGTCAGTTTTGACAATTACATCTAATGTTGTATATGGTTCGAAGACTGGTTCAACACCAGATGGTAGAAAAGCAGGAATACCTTTTGCACCTGGAGCAAATCCAATGCATGGTAGAGATTTAAATGGGGCAGTAGCATCATTAAATTCAGTAGCAAAATTAGATTATGTAAATTGCTGTAAAGATGGTATATCAAATACTTTCTCTATTGTTCCTGATTCATTAGGCAAAGATGAAGAAACTAGAATAAATAATTTAGTTAGTCTTTTAACTGGATACTTTAAAAAAGGAGCTCATCATTTAAATGTTAACGTTTTAACAAGAGAAACTTTAATAGATGCTATGAATAATCCAGAAAAATATCCACTTTTGACTATAAGAGTTTCTGGATATAGTGTAAGATTTAATAGACTTACTAGAAAGCAACAAGAGGAAGTAATTTCAAGAACTTTCCATACTAAATTATGATGGGAAGTGTTGCAAGTATCGAAACATTCGGTACTGTAGATGGTCCTGGTATAAGAACAGTAGTATTTTTAAATGAATGTCATTTAAGATGTATTTATTGTCATAATCCTGAAATGTGGTGTAGGGGAGATATGAACACCAGTGTAGATGAATTAGTAGAAAAAATATTACATAATAAAGAATATTTTGGAGATGATGGTGGAGTAACGTTTTCTGGAGGAGAACCGTTACTCCAAACTGATTTTCTAATTAATGTTTGTAAAAAATTAAAAGAACATGATATAAATATTGCACTTGATACAGCAGGAGTTGGAATGGGTAATTATGAAGAATTGTTAAAATATATCGATTTAGTAATTTTTGATGTTAAACATACAACTAAAGATGGTTATAAAAAAATTACTCAGTCAGTTAGTAACGAGTCATTTAAATTTTTGAAAGTATGTAAAAGTTTAAATAAAAAATTTTGGATAAGACAAGTTATTGTTCCAGGAGTTATGGATAATAATGAATATTTAGTTTCATTAAACGATTTTATAAAAAATAATATTTCTTATGTAGATAGAATTGAATTTTTACCTTATCATAAATTAGGCGAAGAAAAATATAAAAAATTAGGAATACCTTATCCTTGTGAAAATATTAATGAGATGGATAAAAATCTTTGTGATATTTTATTTAAAGATTTTATGAATATTTATAATGAAAATGTAAAATAAATGTAAAAAAATTAGCAAATAATATGTGATAATAGAAAAATGTAGTATATTATTAACATAGGAGGGTGTCTAAATGATATATCCATCAATAGATAAATTATTAAATATAGTTGATTCTAAATATAAACTAGTTCATATAATTAGTCAGAGAGCTAAACAAATGCATGATTATGATCATTATCAAATGAAAGAATGTGATTATCACAATAAAAGAGAACTAGGAAGAGCTTTAGAAGAAATTGAAAAAGGATTAATAAAAGTTAAAAACAATTAACTATAAAGTAACTATAAAGTGGGAAAATATTCCTACTTTTTAGTTTATAAAAAATAAATGTTGTAAATTATTTTATAAAACAATATTTTATAGTTGATATTATTTTATGTTAACTGTTATAATTATTTCGAGGTGTTAAGTAATGAAGATGACAAAAAAAATTAAAGAATATATAGTAAATTTTTTTAATGGTTTTGCTATGGCAGCAGCTGATAGTGTACCTGGTGTTAGTGGTGGTACAATAGCATTTTTATTAGGATTTTATGATAAGTTTATTAATTCTTTAAATGGTATAATTTCTAAAGATAAAAAAGAAAGAAAAGATGCATTAAATTTTTTAATTAAACTAGGTATTGGATGGATATTTGGTATGATTATTTGTGTTTTAATACTTACTAAAGTATTTGAATCAAATATTTATAAGATAAGTAGTTTATTTATGGGATTTATTATATTTTCTATACCAATTATAATAAAAGAAGAAAAAAGTGTATTAAAGGGAAAGTATGTTAACTTTGTATTTTTAATTATAGGAGCTTTATTAGTATTTTTATTATCATATTATAATTCTACAAGTATTACTACAGTTAACATTAATAAACTTAATATTGGTAGTGCAATTTATACTTTTTTAGCAGGTATGATAGCTATTAATGCAATGATATTACCTGGTATTAGTGGATCTACATTGTTATTAATATTTGGATTATATTTACCAATAATAAATGGTATAAAGGATTTATTGCATTTTAATTTTTCTCCATTGTTTGGTTTGATAATATTTGGTTTAGGTGTATTAACTGGTATATTTTCAACAATAAAGTTATTAAAACAAGCATTAGTTAAATTTAGAAGTCAAACTGTTTATACAATAATTGGATTAATGATTGGTTCTATTTATTCAATTATTATGGGTCCAACTACTTTAGATGTACCAGTTGATGCAATTAATTTTAGTAATTTTAGCATTTTATTCTTTATAATAGGTGGCGTAGTTGTATTAGGACTACAACAGTTAAAATCTATTTTAGAAAAATAATTTATTAATAAAAAACTTAGAATTATGATTTTTCTAAGTTTTTTTATGTTTATCTTAAAATATGACAATTTTTTTAATTTTTTAGTGTATTATAGTATCTCGAACATTTAATTTGGTTGGCTACCTCTATTTTTTTTATAGTTAGGAGGTACTTAGTTTGAAAATTAAAAACTTTCATCATAAGGTTTTTAGACCGTATGATTATCATAATGTTAATCATCTTTCTATATATCCTTCTACAAAGGTGATAGAAGGTTTTGGTTTAAAAAACGTACTATTTAAATAGTACGTACCCAAAAAAAACATGGTAGCCATCAAATAGATGTTCTACTAAATTAAGTATAAAACAAAATTTTAATATTGTAAATAATAAAATTATTTGATAAGATATAAATAGAGTAGAAAGGCTACTCAAGATAAGAATTATTTTGTACAAAATAATTCGCAATTAAAAAAATATTTTATAAAAGCACAAAATTATATAACCTAATTCTCTCTCGAACAATTGTTCGTTCGGGGGGTTAATAATTATATAATTTTTTTGTATTTCATCTTCCCTTAATCTTATGCAAATAAATTATATGTGTAATATAAAATTAGAAGGAAAGAGGTAGAATATGAATAAAAAACAAAAGATAATAGTTAGTATTACTGGAATAACTATAGTACTTTTAGCATTAATAGGATTAACATATGCATACTTTTTAACAAGAATACAAGGTAATACTAATGAAAAGAGTATAAGTGTAACTAC
>CAKORH010000008.1 GCA_934101235.1 uncultured Bacilli bacterium
CATTGTGGTCATGAACATGTATCCAATCTCTAACATTTTCGCCTTTTCCATATACAGGAATTGGTTCATCATTTAAAGCCTTTGAAATTACTACTGGTATTAATTTTTCTGGGAATTGATATGCACCATAATTATTAGAACATCTTGATATTGTTACTGGTAATTTGAAAGTTCTTGCATATGCTAAAACTTGTAAATCTGCTCCTGCTTTGCTAGCAGAATAGGGACTTGATGTATGTATTGGTGTATCTTCTGTAAATAATAAATCAGGTCTTTCTAGTGGTAAATCACCATATACTTCATCTGTTGATACTTGATGATATCTTTTTACTCCATATTTTTTTGATGCGTTTAATAAAGTCATTGTACCTAATATATTTGTATCTGCAAAAAGGTTAGGATTTTTAATAGAATTATCAACATGACTCTCTGCAGCAAAATTAATTACATAGTCAAATTTATATTGTTCAAATAATTTTTCTACCAATTCTTTGTCTCTAATATCCCCCTTTACGAATTCAAAATTATCTTTATTTTCTAGTTCTTTTATATTGTTATAATTACCTGCATAAGTCAATGCGTCTAAACATATAAATATATCTTCTGAATACTTGTTTACTACATAATGTAAGTAATTACTTCCTATAAATCCTGCTCCTCCAGTTATTAAAAACTTCATATTATTCTTCCTCCTCTGCTATTGATAAAATATATTTACCATATTCCGTTTGTTTTAACTCTTCTCCTATTTGTTTTAATTGTTCAGTTGTTATAAAACCTTGCCTCCAAGCAATCTCTTCTATACATGCTATATATAATCCTTGTCTAGATTGTACTGTTTCAACAAACATCCCTGCTTTAAGCATATTACTAGGACTACCAGTATCTAGCCAAGCAATACCTCTATGTAATAATTCTACTTTCAATTGCTTTCTTTTTAGGTATTCATTATTAACCGCAGTTATTTCAAGTTCTCCTCTTACTGATGGTTTAACATTTTTTGCTATATCTATAACACTATTATCATAAAAATATAACCCAGGAACTGCATATTTTGATTTAGGATCTTCTGGTTTTTCTTCTATAGATATTACATTTCCGTCATCATCAAATTCGACAACTCCAAATGCTTTTGGATTATTTACCTGATATCCAAATATTGTTGCAGAATTTTTTTCTTTTTTTATTCTATTAAATATGTCTGAGAAACCTTGACCATAGAATACATTGTCGCCTAATATTAAACATACGTTATCATTTCCTATAAACTCCTCACCTAAAATAAATGCTTCTGCTAAACCTCTTGGTTTTTCTTGAATTTTATATGTGAAATTCACTCCTATTCTTTCACCTGAACCTAGTAAACTTTGATATTGTGCAATATCTTGAGGGGTAGATATTATTAATATGTCTTTAATTCCTGCAAGCATCAGAGTTGATATAGGATAATAAATCATTGGTTTATCATATATTGGTAATAATTGTTTTGATACAGATATTGTTGATGGATAAAGTCTTGTTCCTTTTCCGCCTGCTAAAATAATTCCTTTCATCTTTCCTCCTAATATTTATTAATTATATTTATAATATAATCAATTTCTTCATCAGTTAAGCCATAATACATAGGTAAACTGACTACTTTGCTTGCTAGTTCTTCAGCTATTGGTAAATCCAATTTATTAAATTCTTCATAAGCTTTTTGTTTGTGTATTGCTCTTGGATAATGAACCATAGTCGGTATGTCATATTTTTTTAAATACTCTTGAAAAATTTCTCTATCATCAACTTGTACAACATATTGATGATATACATGGTAATTATCAACATTCTCAACTGGTAATTTTATTTTTTCATTTTTTATTTCATTGTTAAATCTTGAAGCAATTCTTCTTCTATCTTTATTCCATTTATCCAAATATGGCAATTTTACTGAAAGAATAGAGGCTTGTAATTCATCTAATCTGGAATTAAAACCTTTTTCGTTATGTATATATTTTTGATTTGAGCCATAATTTCTCAATTCTCGTACTTTATCAGCTAATTCTTTGTCGTTGGTAGTTATGCAACCACCATCACCTAAACATCCTAAGTTTTTTCCTGGATAAAAACTAAATTCTGCTATGTCTCCAAGTGAACCAGCTTTTTTTCCTTTGTATGTTGCTCCGTGTGCTTGTGCAGCATCTTCAACTACTTTTAAATTGTGACGTTTTGCTATATCCATTATTTTATTCATTTCACAGCATTGTCCATATAAGTGTACAACAATTATTGCTTTTGTTTTATTCGTTATTTTTTCTTCTATTTTATCAGGATTTATAAGGCAATCATTTTCATTGACTTCAACAAATACTGGCTTTGCACCGCAATTTGAAACTGCTAAAGCCGTTGCAATAAATGTATGTGAGGGAATTATTACTTCATCATTTTCTTTTATGCCTAAGGCTAGCAAAGATAATTTTATTCCGTCTAAACCATTTCCAACACCAACACAATATTTCGTACCACAATATTCAGCCCATTCTTGTTCAAATTGTTTTAAAAATGGACCATCAATATAATAACTGTTATCTAACACTCTTTTTATAGCATAGTCTATTTCACTTCTTATTTCATTATGCATTAAATCTAATCTTCCAAAACTTATCATTTTTTATCACTACCTTCATTAAAATATTTTTTTGCTTTTTCTAAATAATCATTCCAATCTCTTATATAATCGTTTTCATCATATTCGTGACTGGCTAAAACAACAAGGACCGCTTCATTTTCAAAATCAAACATTTCTCTCCATATCATCGGACCTATGTATAACCCTTTATTTGGGCTATCTAACTCAACAATTTCTTCTTCATATGGAGTTTTAATCAATACTTTTACTTTTCCGTGAACAGCAATTAATATTTGTTCTAAATCATTATGAGAATGATATCCTCTTCTTACCCCATCTTTTACATCGTAAATATAATATATTCTTTTCAATGGAAATTCCAATTGTTTTGGATATTCAATTGGTATCATTTTTCCTCTATGATCTGTTATTTCATTAAACTTAACTATTTTACAATTTTTCATTTTCATTTATAATTGAATACCAAAGTAAATCATGGTATTGTTCCTTTCTATAAACATGTTCTTCAAATTTACCTTCAAAATTAAAACCATATTTTTCATAAAACTTAATTGCTCTTATATTATCGTCTGCTACACATAAATATACTTTATGTAATTTCAATTCATTGAAGGCTTTATCTAGTAATAACGAAGTTGCATCTTTAGATATTCCTTTGCCCATTGCACATGTGCGGATAGAAATTGCATATTCGGCATTTTTATTTTTATAATCTATATTTTTTAAACTTATAGTTCCTAAATACTCGTCATTATTATCAACAATTGCAAGATTTAATTCATTTGTATTGTGATTACTATTTTCTATAAATTCTAATGCATCCTCTAATGTTTTTTCTTTAAAATTTACTGAAAAAAATTCATTGACATTATTATCATGCATCCATTCAAGCATGTAAATTGCATCTTTTTCTTCTATATTTCTTAATTTCATAATTCACTCCTATTCTTATTTTTTTATATTCTAAAACTTTCATTATTGTCATAATGTGCATTACCATATTTTAATTTTTTCTTAATTTTTTTGACTATATAAACTAATTGTTTTATAATTTTTCTTATTTTATAAAAAATGAATGCTATAATTTTAGGTGCTATAAATAATATTAAAATTATTTTTAATAAAAGTGAATCACTTAAAAATGATTTTAATATCAAACACATTACTAATTCATAAATTAATTCTATCAGTCCATTTAAATTCGTACAATTGTATATGTAATCATTTAAAGTTATTAAAAGAATGCTTATAACATCAAATAATTTGTAAGTTAAACTTTTCTTTTTATATATATGATCTTCTGTTGAAAAATTATTTTTATAATATTTGTAATCTGATATTACTTTAAATTTTGCCTTTAAACTTAATTCATTAAAAAATGGGATTATTTCATTCTCATATATATTAAATACATCTTTGTAATATTGTTTTATAGTTGGTGAAATTTTATATGAAAATGAATGGCTTACTCCACCATTTCTATGTTTTAATGCCTCAAAATCAAAGTAATTTATTTTTATACCCTTTCTTGAGCAAACCAAATAATAAGGCCAATCCTCAATAAGTTTGTATGTTTCATCAAAATTAATTTTATTAAATAATTCTTTTTTATAGCTTGTTGCTCCAGCAGCTAATAAGCATCCTTCCGCCATTTTGCTAAATAGTTTTTTTGGAGAAGAATCATTTATTATTATTTTGTTCTTTTCCGTTACGAAATCATACAATTTTTTCTCTATTTTTTCATCATACATTATACATTGCGCAGATACAATTTCTGCATTACTCTTTTTAAAGGCATTTACGAATTTAGCAATAACGTTTTCGTCATATAATTCATCATCAGCAGCAAAAAACATTGCAAAATTTCCAGTTGCTTTTTTTATCGCCTTATTTAACGTTTTTACTGTACCAATATTTTTCTCATTTATTACAAAATTATAATTTGTTAAATTTGTGTTTTTGTTTTTTTCAATGTAATTGATTATTTTTTCTTGGTCAAACTTTTTAGAATTATCATCAGTTATCAATAACTCTATATTATTATAATTTTGCTTTAAAATTGAATCAATTGCATTATAAATATATTTTTGTTGATTATAATGTAACAGTATTATTGTAAATTTATCTTTTTTCATATTTACTCCTTTATTTATACTTATATCATATCAAATTTCTACAATCTTTGAAACAAAAAAGAAAGATTTTCATTGTCTTTCTTTAAATTTTTTAATAAAATATTAATTTTTTATAAATAAATAACTAAAAACATTATAATTATATACGTTATTATTAAGATTATTAATAGATTATCATTGAGGATTACTTCAATTGGATCTCCATCTGAATCTCCTTCAATCATTAAACTATATTTTTGAAATATCATCATTACTAGTGGTATTGTAAGTATTAAATACTGTGATGAGATATTTAATTTTGTTAATGGATCAACACACCATAATGAATAGCTTATAATTGATAATCCTAAAGAAACATACATATTTTTATCTAAAAATTCTTTGTTGTAATATTTTAATACTTTTCTAGTATTGTTATGTTTCATTTCATTTCTTCTTTTTCCAAATCCTAAGTAAAATGAACCAAACATTATCATTAAATATAACCAAGAAGATATTTCAATATTTGATGCTATTCCTCCATAATATACTCTTAATACAAAACCTGATACTAATATTGATACATCAATGATAGGAATATGTTTTAGTTTTGTTGAATATAAAATATTTAATATTAAGTACAATAATGGTATTAGAATAATAAATATATTAGTTGTTTTATTATATAGATATATTATTAATGATATGGATAATATCATTAATAATATTTGTACTAATATTGCATTTTTAATAGAAATTTTTCCACTAGCTAGAGGTCTATTTTTCTTTTTTGGGTGATTCTTATCGCTTTCTATATCATTTATATCATTTATTATATATATAATAGAGGATATAAATGAAAATATTATAAAAGCAAGTAAAACAGAATATATTTTATTTAAATTAAATATGCTTTTGCCAAAAAATAATGGTAATAGAACTAATCCATTTTTCAACCAGTGTTTAATTCTTATTAATTTTAAATAATCTTTCATAACTTCAATTGTATCCTCCACGAATATATATATCTTATATCTTTTTCTTTTAATTTGTTATTTATAATATATTTAACATTTTTATCTTTTAAATTATAATAATAACCATAAAGTTCTGGATTTGACAATTTTAATTCATTATTATCCTGACTAGATAAATAATTTAAATCTTCTTTAATTATTTTGTAAGTATTTATATCTTTCATTCTATTGTATATAAATAATGATGAATTAGTTAATATAGCTAACATTAATATAGATATAAATATATTATTTAATTTTGTATTTTTCATATTTTTATAAAATAGAAATACTACTATAAATATTAGATAATAAAATTGAGGAACATATCTTGCCCACCAGCTTTCTCCTACTAAAATCATACTTAATATAATTGAAATACTAAATAATATAAGGTTTATATTAATATCTATTTTTTCTTTTTTTATTTTTTTTGTTAATATAATTATTAAAAGTAAAATAGTAAGTAATGTAATTAGAGCAAATAAAGGTCCAAATCCACCTATTCTTGTGTCTGGCAGAGTTATTGTATCCATTTCTGAACTATATATCTTAAAAGGATTTTTAATTGTTGTATTTCCTTGATTTCTACCTAAATTTTCTGTCCTACTATATATTGAATTTACAAATCTTTCTAATCCGTTCATTTTGTCATAATTATCTGGATACATCATTGTAATTATATCAACTTTATCTTCTCCTATTATTGGATATAAAGGGTTATGATGATCTAGAGTGTTTTTGATGTAAGAACTACATCCTATAAATCCTATAGCGACTATAAATATAATAGAAAATTTTATAGTCATATTTTTAAATGTTTCTAATCTATTTTTTTTGTTTTTTATTAGATAGTAGAAATAATATACTGCTGCTATTAAACCAGAATATAATAAACCAGTATATTTTAAATTAACAAATATTCCACAACAACACATTAAATATAAGAAATTTAAATCGTATTTTTTTTCATATATTTTAGTTTGATATAGTAATAGCAATTCAATTCCAAATAATATACCCATTAATCCATCTACATAAAATGTAAACATTTGACTTAAAACTATTGGGTTTAAACCAATTAATATGCTTATAATAATTGCTTTTGTTTTACCTATCTTCTCTTCCAATATTGATAGTAATAATAATACTAAAGATATATCTAATAGTACAGTTATACATTTTCCGCTTTCAATATTATTTGTGTATGAATATATTACCGTTTCTATAAAGTACGATGCTTTTGGGTAGTGATCAATCCATAAATCAACTTTATTTAGTGAATTTGAATCTTTTGTATGTTCACTTAATTTACCTAATGTTTCACTATTATAATCACTACTAGATTCATATATCGGATTCCATCCTTCATTCATAAGGCCTATTGCAGTTTTATGGTATGAATTTCCATCCACAGTTAAATCATATGTTTTTGTAAAAATAAAAGGCAGTATTAGTATTAAAAATAAATATGCTGTAATAGTTATTATTTTTGTATTCTTTTTTGATATTTTAAAATATAACAATAAAGGAATTATTACAGAGATACATTGTATTATATTTAGGCAATGCACTATTTTAAATAATTTAAATAAATTATATAAAATACATATTGAAAACATATATAACACTATCATTAAAGATAATTTATATTTTTCTTTTATCTTATTCATGTTTACCACCCAATATTTTTATTAAAATTATAAAACTTGAATAAATACTTAATATCAAAAATTTTATAAAATATATTATGTTTTTTAATAAGCCAAAAGTTATTATATATGTTTGGTACATTAAATTTAATATATTTTTTGCTTCTTTGACACAATTATATTTTGTACATATTCTATAACATTTATTTTTTATTCTTTGTTTTAAAGTTAATTCTATTTTATTATCTTTTATATTATCATAATCTAAATCAAATTTTGTTTTATAATAATATTTTACATTATTGATATGTTCTGCTTTTGTACTATCTAGTGCTAATTCAAAAATTAATTTATTATCATTTTTGGCTATATTTTTTCTTGGTTCTAAATTATTAAAGATTTTATTAAACTGAGTAATTATGTGATTTAATGTAAATCCTTTTAATATTTTTTTTCTACAATTTTTTGATAATTTTTCTAAATTATTTAATACATAATTTATTTTATCAACATAGTCTTTTATTTCTTTTGTTTCATTTTTTTGGTTGAATTCAACTATCCCACCGACAGTATCATCTATTAATTCCTTTTGTCCTCCAACTGATGTTGAAACAACTGGTACTTCCATCGCAAGTGATTCATATGAAGTTAATGCAAGTCCTTCTAATGAAGAACAATTTACAGTAATATCACTTATTGCATATATTTCTTCAGGAGTGTTAACGGAACCTAGTATAGTGAAATCTTTGTTAATTGAACTCCTTACTTTTTTATATAGATTTCCATCGCCCACTATAACAAAATGAACATCATTTCTAATTTCTAATAATTTTTTTGATATTTTTACAAATAGTTCTGGTCTTTTTTCTTCTGATAATCTTGCAATAAATGTTATTATTTTTTTATTTGATGGAATATTATATTTTTGTTTAAGCTCTTCTTTATTGAATCTTGTTTTGTCAAATCTTTTTTCATCTGTTCCAATATATAATGTTTCAACGTTTTCTTTATTAAATCTTTCTTTTAATTCTTGTTTTGTAAAATTATTACAACAATAAGTTTTATCAATATAATCATCTACGTCTTTCGAACATCTTCCAAATCCACCTTGTAAATCCTTTGGGTCAATAGAATGAATATAATCTATTACTTTTATATTACTATATTTATTTTTTATAAAAGGTAACATATAATATCCAATTTTGCTATTGCTTACATAAATAATATCTACTTTTCTTGAGTCAATTATGTAATCTACAAAATTTAAATAATCACTAGTGTCTAAAAATGTTGTTAAATCATAATATTCTGATACTACATTTGTAAATTCATTTCTTAAATCATTTGGACTAGGTAGTGTTGTTATGACAATCGACTCAAACTTTTCTTTATCTAATCCTTTTATTAATTCTAAATTAAATAAATCTGCTCCTCCTAATACTGTCCATGGTAATATAAAAAGAATTTTCTTTTTATTACATTTGTACTCTGGTAATTTCATATTTTTTAAATTTTTTATTTCATATTTTTTATTAATTCTAGGATATTGAATTATTTCAACATCCTTTTTTATAGTACTTGCAGTTCCATTAATTAAAGCCATTGCTTTATCATTATTTTGTTTAGCTCTTTGAAATTCTCCTGTACTATTAATTCTATACCAAAATATCGGAGCATTGACTCTTATTGGCTTTTTACCAGCAGCAAGAAGTTTCAACCATAAATTCCAATCTTCATACATTGCTTTTTCTTTTATTTCAAAGCATCCAACACTTAATAAATCTTCTTTTCTTATCATTGTGCTTATACAGATTAAGTTATCTCTTTTTTCTTTTTCTACTGTTAAGTATTGTTCCCAAATAAATTCTCTATCGCCAAAATTTACCATTGTCGTATAAGCAAAAGAGGCATCTTTATGTGTTTCTAATGTCCAATATAAAACTTCTAACATTGTATTTTCCATTATGTCGTCGCAATCTAAGAAAAATATATATTTAGTATCTTTTGAAGATTTTTTTATACCAAAATCTCTTGTGTCTGATGGGCCACCATTTTCTTTGTGAAATACCTTTATTCTATTATCAATCTTTGCAACATTTTCTAATTTTTTTACAGATTCTTTATCTGGTGAACCATCATTAATAATTATCCATTCAAAAAATGGATAAGTTTGACTTATCACTGAATTTGCTGTTTCTAATAATGTTTCTCCACCATTATAAAATGGAGTTATTATTGAGATTGTTGGTTTTATATTTTTATTTAATAAGTCACCAATTGTTGTTATTTTATTTCCTGGTCTTTTTTTATAATCCATTTTTTATCATCCTAACTTCCCATTTGTTTATCATAATATTTTTCACATATTTCTTTGGTATCACCTATTTCAACTACTTTTCCATGTTCTAACCAAATTACTCTATCGCATAATTCTTCAATAGATTTTAAAGAATGTGATACATAAAGTACTGTAGTTCCACCCTTTATCATTTCTAACATTTTATTTTTACTTTTTTCTTGAAATTTAATATCTCCAACTGACAATATTTCATCAACAATTAGTATTTCTGGGTTTACAATTGTTGCTATAGAAAATGCTAGTTTTGCTGTCATACCTGAAGAGAAGTTTTTAACTGGAACATCCAAGAAATCTCTCAATTCTGAAAATTCAACTATGTCATCAAATTTTTCATCTAAAAATTGTTTTGAATATCCCATTACTGCTCCATTTAAATAAATATTTTCTCTTGCAGTTAAATCCATATCAAATCCAGCACCTAATTCTATCATTGGCGAAATAACTCCGTTAACATCAACTGTTCCTTTTGTTGGTTTCATAACTCCACTTACTACTTTTAATAATGTTGACTTACCAGCACCATTAGAACCTATAAGTCCTATTACTTCACCTTTGTCAATGTGAAACGATACATCACTCAAAGCATAAAAGTATTCTTTTTTCTTTTTATGTTTTTTAGGTGTTAATATGTTTATAAATGCTTGTTTAAATGAAAAATCTTTTTCTATTCCTAAATCAAATTTCATTGATACATTTTTTACTGTTATCATATTTCTAACCTCCTTAAGCGTAATAAATAAATTTATCTTGTTTTGCTTTAAATATAATGCTTCCTAAAAGAAATACTAGTATTCCACTTATTCCACAAATTGCCCAAGTTTCTCCACTAGGAATTTTGTTATATAATATTATCTGTCTTGTAAAATCTATAAATTGATATAATGGATTGTATTTAAATAACACTTGTAATTTTGGATTAATCATACTAATATCATAGAATATAGGAGTTAAATATTGCCATATTGTAAGTATTATTCCATAAATATAAAATATATCTCTTAAAAATACTGAAATAGTTGATAATAAAAATCCCATACCTACTGTAAATAAGAACATACATATATAAGCATATGGTAATAATAAATAATATATATTAATTGTACAATGCGTTGTTGCATCTCCAGTAAATAATATAATTAATAATAATGGAATTAATGTTAATAAAAAGTTGATGCCCACAAATAAGCATTTTGATAAGGGAAAAATATATTTAGGTATGTAAACTTTATTCATTAAATTAAAATTACTTACTACACTAGTCATAGCACTATTACTTGCTTCATTAAAATAGTTAAACATTACAAGTCCTGTCATTAAATATACTAAATAATTAACTCCCTCAATTCTCATTTTAAACATTTGACTAAATACTACAGCCATTACCATCATTTGAAGTAATGGATATAATAGGCTCCATACTATACCTAGTACACTTCTTTTATATTTTACTTTAAAATCACGTGATACCATTTCTCCCATTAGAAATGTATATCTTTTAAAATTTTTAAATATTCTCCCTAACATTAATTCATCTTCTTTCTATGAAATATAGTATAAACATTACAATATATTTTTGTTAATACTTTATTCTTTTCTATTATACCTTTTAATTTTCTTGTTTTAAAATAATTATTATTTTTATAATTTGGTATATATTTATTTAAGTAATCAAATACTTTATCTATAAAGTCATTTCTTATGTTTTTATCCATTTGATATCTCTGTTGTACAGTATATGTCGTTAACATTTGTAGAGTCATTTCATCTATATAGTCTTTTATATTATCATTTGCATCATTATATTCTTTTCTAATATTATCTACAATAGTTAATATATCGTATACTCTTTTATCCATTGTAGTTGTTTCACTATTTCCATGTATAATATAGTGATTTAAACATTTATTTACTTTTCCTATATTTGCATTTTTAAGTGATAAACATACAAATACAGAATCTTCATATTTTAAATCTGAAGGATATTCAATATCTTTAATTAATTCATATTTAAATAATTTATTCCATGGTGATTTATTTATATATAATAATAAATTTGGATCATTATCTAATGTTGTATTTTTAAAATCTTTTATTTTTACTTCTTTTTTTATTTTATTTTCGTATTGTTCTTCATAATAATCACATACAACTATATCTAAATTGTCTTCTGTTATTTTTTTATATAATGTCTCTAAAGTATCTTTTTCTATATAATCATCACTATCTAAGAACATAACATATTCACTTTTTACTTTTTTTATTCCAAAGTTTCTTGATGCTCCTATACCATGATTTTTTCTATTATATAGTTTAAATCTTTTATCATCTAAAAATTTTTCTATTTTATTTTTAGTTTTATCTTTAGAACCATCATTTATTATAATTACTTCAAAATCTTTTAATGTTTGTTCTTTTATACTTTTTAAACATTTTTCAATATATTTTTCACTATTATAAACTGTAATTATTATGCTTATTTTTGTCATTATACCACCATCAAATATAAATTATAATTTACTTTTAATAATAATTTTTTTATCTTTCTTTTTAATGTATCATTTAATATATAGTCATATATATTATTGTCTTTTATTATTTTAAAATACTCTTTTCTATCTTCTTTATTTAGTTCTTTTCCTTTAATAATAATAGAGTTTGCTATATAGCTATTTAATAGTTTTTTATTTTTAATATTTGTGTTATTTATTAGATTTATATTTCTTATACCTAATTCTATAAAATCATTGCATTTCTTTTTTACTTTTTTTTCATCTTTAGAATTTGATAGGCTATTATTTCTTATTAAGTAATTATAACCTATATAATTAATTGATTTTATTCTTTTAGATTTTAATACTATTAGTGGAGTTAATCCAAAGTCTTCATGTATAAATCCTTCATCAAATAAAAAATTATTTTTTTCTATATATAATTTATTATAACAATAAAGCCATGTATTTTCAATAAAATGGTAATTTGTTATGTAAATTATTGCTTCATCTCCAGAAATACTATTAAATTCTTTTTCATTATACTCTTTTATTGTATTATAATTTTCATCTACAGTTCTAGTTTGAAATCTTATTAAATCTTCTCCATTTAAGTTATTATTTAATGTTTCTAATAATTTATCTTCTATATAGTCATCACTATCAATGAATAATATATAATCTCCTGTTGCTATTTTCATTCCATTATTTCTTGCATTACTTAAACCTTTATTTTTTTGAGTAATTATTTTAATTTTTTTATTATTTTTATATTTATTTATTACATTTAATGAATTATCTGTTGATCCATCATTTATTATAATTACTTCATAATTTTTGTATGTTTGATTTAAAATACTATTAATACATTTATCTACGTAGTTTTCAACATTATATACTGGAACTATTATTGAAAATTTATATTTGTTCATATTATTCCTCCATTAATAATTCATTTATTTCTTCTATTCTTTTTTTGTTTATTTCTTCAATATTTAATTTATTAATATTATGTAATTTATTTTTTAATATATTGGTTAATTCATTAACATAATTATTTTTAGAGATTAAAAATCCAAAATTATCTCCAATACATGTATAGTCATCACTTCTTTTAATAGTTGATATAATATCTTTTTTTAATACTATACTTTCTGTAAATATTACTGGATATCCTTCATAATTACTTGTTAATAGTAAGTAATCACTTGCTTTAATGTAAGGATATGGATTATTTTTTTGTCCGAGCATATAAACATAAGATTCCATGTTATTATCTTTTATATATTTTTTATATAATTCTTTGTCTATTCCATCTCCTATAATATATAGTTTTACATTTTCTATTTCTTTTTTTAATTGTTTTATATTTTTTAGCATAAATGTTATATTTTTTGATTCTTCTTCTAATCTACCTACAAATAATAAATTAATATCTTTTTTATTAAATTTAATATTATCTTCTTTTGATTTTTTTTCTATTTCATTATTATCAATAATATTGTTGATAACTATTGATTTATTAACAATATCTGGATAATATTTTATTAGATTATTTTTTGATTCATTTGAAACAAATACTATTTTTTTAAATTCATTTATATTTCTAGTATTATAAAAGTTTTTCAATTCGGTTTCATTATATAACTCAGTATAATCACTATGGATAAACAATATACTATTTTTGCTTGACAATCTTGCTATTTTATTTGCTGGATACGAATAAGTAGCGTAACAGATTGAAGTATCATAAGTATTTTTTATAAAGAGTTTATATTTAATTTGTTTTAAAAAATTTAGTATTTTTTGTAATAGTTTTAATTTTAAATTATATGGCTTATATTCAATTATATTTATATTAGTAGGAACTTGGTTAATTAATTCTCCACTTGCACTTTCTAATATTAGATCAACATTATATTTTTTTGGATCAATATTTTTTAATAAATTAATTAGAGATTTTTCTATTCCTCCTATACATAAACTATTACTTGCTATTAAAATATTTTTTTTCATTTATTCACCGTTTTCTATTAACTATATTATATATTATTTTAATAGATAAAAAAAGACTATCTAATATTTTTGATAGTTTTTTTTGTGTCTTTGTGTCCATAAAGTATATCTGATTTGAATATGAATATTATTACTATTATCATTAAACCTATATATAAATATATTGCTAAATCTGTTTTTCCAATAGCGTATAATA